>PBXT01000050.1 GCA_002727695.1 Methanobacteriota archaeon
GCTAATTCAACAAATGCTCAGACAGTTGCTGACAAATTCGATGTGAAGTTCTTCGATGCACCGGTTGTAGATCCTAACAGGTACTACGAGGTAGCAAGCCAAACCGGTGAAGCTGAGCCAGCAGATTCTAGAAAATTGTGGGCAGTTGCTGGAGTCAACAAGGTCTGGGATGACCAATTCGAGCGTAGACCATACTGCAGTGCAGAATCTCTACAAGACAGTTCAAAATACAGTAACTGTGCACTGCCTGTTCTATTCCACCGCCCAACAGCAATACAAGTTTTAGACAATGAAGATACTTCTCGTAATGTCAAGGTGTTAGCCCACGCATCAGGATCTGCGTTCATCGCTAGAGAGAACATGGATGCAAACGACCCTGACAACCCAATCCTTGGTGGTAATAACACCGGTCTAATCATTAGAATGGACTATCCTGGAATTGAGGCGATCGACCAAGTCAAGGGTGTTAGAGAAGGAAACGTGGAAGTTACTGGTAGTATTGTATTCATTTCTGACCACTCGGTTCTTGCAAACCACTTGTGGGATTATGCAGATGCTGAAGTAACTGGTAAGCAGCAGTGTGAATCTGGATTCTATGGAGAGCGCCCTTGCTGGGATTCTCTTCTTTCCTCCACAGACGGGTCTGGTACTGATTGGAATGGTAATGAAGACTACTTCACTACTCTAATCAGAGATATGATGGAGCACGAAAATGAAGATATCTCTACTGTAATCACCAGTAAGAACAGCAACTTCTACATCGTGTTCGACGAATCCAGACACGTTACATCCGCAATGTCCTCACCATTCACTGAAGCAATGGGAGCTATTGTAATGCTAACCAGCGATACTTTGCTCAAGTGGCTGATTGTACTCAATTTGATGGCACTGTTGTCCATCGCAATCATGGTTGTACCAGAAAAAGAGAATTGGCGCCATGTGTTTGACTTGACCAGATTTAGGGAGCGTCCAAATAAGGTAGATCCCAATCAATATTTGCAACGCGTAAGAGAGTCAATGATGGCTAAAGTACGCCAATTTAATGACCTAACCAGAGACGAAATGGCTAGGAAGACACCGGGTGAGATCCAGTCCATGGTAAAGGATCCTCGCCTAATCGAGCTGTTGTACTCACAACAGCGTTCATATTCCAACGAAGAATTAAGGCAATTATTGCAACAGATTCGACGTTGGGGAAAGTAAACTAGGAGGTAAAAAAGACATGCAGCCAGCACCACCACCACCCGCAGCCCCCCCTGCGCCGGCACCACCTGCACCAGCAGCACCGCCAGCACCGGCTCCGGCCCCAGCAGCGCCACCAGCGCCTGCACCTGCACCGGCACCAGCCCCAGTGGCTCCAGCCCCAGCAGCACCGGCCCCAGCCCCTGCAGCACCTGCACCAGCAGCACCAGCCCCGGCACAGGCACAGCCTAAACACCAGAGTAGCCCAGAGGTCCGTGAACGTCTTCAGGCCGTCGGAGCAATCGCTCAAGCGATTAGCGCCGAAGTCCAGAAGGTAATTATCGGTAAGAGCCACGTTATTGACAACGTTCTGATTAACATCCTCTCGAACGGTAACCTACTGTTCGAAGATTACCCAGGACTTGCTAAGACTTTGATGACCAACACCTTCGCAGATGCGTTGGGTTGTGACTTCAAGCGTGTGCAGTTCACNCCGGATTTGCTACCTGCAGATATTACCGGTACNAACATCTACGATGCTAAGAAGGGAGAATTTACCTTCAAGCCAGGTCCACTATTNTGTAACCTGCTACTAGCTGACGAGATTAACCGTGCTCCTCCTAAGACCCAAGCNGCTNTGCTTGAGGCTATGCAGGAGAAGCAGGTGACTATCGGAACAGTCACTCACAAACTACCAGCACCGTTCATTGTTATGGCAACTCAGAACCCTGTTGAGCAAGAAGGTACATACCCGCTTCCTGAAGCGCAGTTGGACCGTTTCATGTTCAAGATGAGCGTTGGTTATCCAGACCGTGCGGACGAAGATGANATNCTNGCNCGCCGTATNACNCGTGGTAAGGANGCNGTCGATGTCGANGTCATCACNGACCCTCAGCGTGTTATTGCTATGCAACAAGCATGTGAAGACATCTATGTNGACCCTGCTCTACGTATGTACATGGTTGANATCGTAAGCCGAACNCGTGAGGANCCTCGTGTTCTCGTAGGTTCATCGCCTCGTGGTTCTCAGGCTCTCCTGAAGACCTCACGTGCAGCAGCAGCTCTACGTGGCCGTGATTTCGTAACACCTGATGACATCAAGACAGTTGCTGAACTTGCAATCGCACACAGAATTATCCTAAAGCCAGAGCANCAAATCAAGGGATTNGAANCNGGNGAAGTAATTCAAACAATTTTGCGAGAAGTTCCAGTNCCAACCGTCTGATATTTTCTGAACTGAAATAGAGAGGCGAATAGCATGTGGAGTCGTAAGAGTGCAATGTTAGGTTCCCTAGCGGTAGCAATGTACCTGCTAGGTCTTACATTGAGGAATTCGCAATTGGTTACCATCGCTGTGGTAATTTTCGTGTTCCTAACTTGGGCAGCATTATTCGGCGGTCACGCTGATGTTGCTGCTAGCGGCCGCCGTGCAGAAGAATGGTCAGGAGAGGAAGGAGTCTCTCTGTCCAATGTNTCGGCNATGCGTAAGCTCTCCAGTGCTAGAATATTNGAAGACGGAGAAGTTGGTGTCACGCTGCGAATGCAAAATCACTCAGCATTGGGTAAGATTTTGGAAGTNAAAGACCGNGTTCCNGAAGTNATGCGTATCAAAGANGGNGCAAANTACATTCTNATGGAACTNGGTCCACGCCGTGANACTTTCATCGANTACACTGTNGAATGTCCACTTAGAGGATTTTACAGCCTTGGACCGGTTGCTGTTCGTGTCCAAGATCCATTCGGACTGTTCCACAAGGAAAAGGAACTGCATGTCTACAATGATTTCCTTGTGTTCCCTAAGATGGAAGATTTGAAAGATACATTCGTCAAGTCTCGAGTACCAAAGATTTTCACTGGAGCGGTAAATATTCGTCAACCAGGTCCTGGTTCTGAGTTCTACTCACTCCGTGAGTATTTCGAAGGTGATTCATTCCGTGCAATCAATTGGTCCGCTTACGCAAGAAGTGGAAAGTTGATGGTTAACGAGCGTGAAAGAGACGCAGTCAGCGATATCATTCTGATTGTCGATTCACGTGCGGTTTCCGAAACAGGTCCTGTCTCGAGGAACGCTCTGGTCTACTCAACTAGAGCAGCTGCAAGCCTTGCTCAGTATTTCCTTGGCCGACGTGACTCCGTAGGTCTAATCACCTATGGCGATGAAGTAGTCAGTGTTGACCGTGATACTGGAAAGAAGCAGTTGTATGTCATTCTGACAAAACTTGCCGGTGCTATGGCTAGAGGAAACATTCCTTTGCAAGTAGTAGTGAACAGGATTCTTCCACACATAAACAAGGGTAGTCCAATCATCGTTCTATCGAATCTGGAAGATGACCCTACTGTAGTTAGCGCTTTGAGAGACTTCAGAGCACGTGATTTCGACGTAACTGTTCTTTCACCATCTAGCCTTGAATTCGAATTCGATGCTAAGAGATTAGACCGCACCGGATACGAAGTTCTGAAGACTGAGAGAGACGTCCTAATCAGCGAATTAAGAGGACTGGGCGTCAACATCATGGATTGGGAGCCTGATATGCTACTATCAACCGCACTAGCAGGTGCAAGAGGATTCTAAGGAGGGAGATGAATGGCAACAAAATCAGGAGACACTGCTCACCTATACGACGGTAAGACCGTCCGCTCTTCCGCCCCATCTAGGAAAAAGCTAGCAGCCAAAGGTAATGCGTCTGGAGATATTCCAAAGGACGCAATTCCAACCGTTGAGATCCCTTCATTCGTTGAAAGTCTACTTGGAGGACCTTTGGTTCCTAAGATGAAGTTCCTGCCTGCGGATAAGATGGTACAAAACTTGCAGCTAGGTTGCTATGGTGTTTTGATTGCTCTGGGCATTCTAACATACATCGTTACTCCTGCTGTCGGAACAATTTGGTTTGCGATTACNGGTTCTATGACCGTTGCAAATATTCTACAATTGATAGTAGTTGCAGGTGCCATAGGAACTGGATTTTGGGGTACAATGTCTAGGGATGCTAGATTTATGCTTACGTCNTATATCTTGTTCATCCTTTCAGTAATGCGCTTCGCNTCNTCTAAGGTTTCACTATCTCAAGATTTGTTTGGATTTGGGGACAGCCAATTCCTACTAACAATTCTGGTCGTTGTTTATGCAGTACTACTTGTAATGTACTTCGAACTGTCAAATGGCGTAATCAGATTCAGCATGCTTGATACCTCAATCAGAACCCGTGAAGTTTACGTAATGAACGTGAAGAAGATTGTCGGTAAGTATCACCGCTCGCTTGTAATTAATCCACTAATTGCAGGAAGCTTAGCAATGCTAGTTCTTTCAGTTAACACAATCTTACCAGCCTTCATCTCTTTGTTCTCAGAACAAACCGCCTTGAGAATGGAAGAATCTGTAGAATTGATTTCAGTATACGGTGTTGCACTTGGAACACTATTCGTGTTCTTGGTAGTNGGTGCGTTGTTCGCTCTAGACCTACCAACTCATTTACAGTCCTGGCGAGAGAATAAGGAATGATACAATTCTCTAATTGTCTCATGCAGTTGATCTGTTTCAACGATGATTCTAGTTCCGTATTCATTTGTGGAAACCAATTCGTGTTCAATTCCAATATCTGGTATTCCTAAGATAGAAATGATTGCAGTTTTAAATTCAATTTTCCCAGGAATAATATTTTCTAAATGATGTAAATCATGCTTNGGTAAGATGATTTTGAAGCCNTCANGTGTCGATTTCATTAGCCAAGGAGTAATTCCTAGTCTCTCAATCTCCACAAGTAAATCGCTACTCAATGGCTTGTCATTAGTGATTATTGCGACTCCTGGTTGGCAACCGATCGCGATAACTTCGTCTGTTGCAATATCAGGCCCGATAATNGTAGACGACGTTGAATCACGGTTATGGAAATTCTTGATTTCGATTGGTATTCCTTCTTCGATTAAAGGGAATACTGTAGCTGGATGGATAACTGGAGTCCCATGNATAGATAGTTCAGCAGCCTGTCCATAACCCAAGTATGGGATTGCAGGTGTATCAATACCCCATCGTGGATTGAGTTGTTTAATTCCGTCGACATCCTTCCATAGAATCAACTTTGATGCATTCATGAGGCTAGCAAATGCTGCAGCAGAATGATCTGAACCTCCTCTGGTTAGAAGTGCAATATTGCCATCGTCTCCCTCCCCAAACCAGCCAGTTAGAATCGGCACCCCTCCGAGTTCTTGGCGGTCAAGGTTCAGGCTTGAAGATTGGATGTCGATCTCTTTCGCTCTACCAATTCCTTTCAATCTCAAACCAATATCTTCTGCTCCAACCGGGTGAGCACCTTCAATACCACATTCTCTAAGTCGGTGGGCTACTGCTAAGGCGCTGAGTCTTTCGCCTGCGGCTAGAATTAGGTTTTCAGAACGTAATGATTCTTCACCACTGGAAAGTTTGAGTAACTCCTTAGAAATCCCGGAAATTACCCTGTTGAACAATTCGCCAAATTCACCACTATCTAGGCCCGGTGCGAATCGCAAATGTTGATATGTCAAATCTTGAACCAATCTACTAGCGTATCTTGGCTCCCTAGATGCACGAATCAATCTATCTGTCATTCCCCAAAGTGCAGATACAACGATGATAGGCCGTCCTTCTGTATTATTGATAATTTCAGCAATTTGGTCAATGTCATTTCCGTCCCGAAGACAAGAACCACCAAATTTGTGGACAACGATATCATTCATCGATATATCCTCCTTGTATCCCAAGGTCTGCGATAACTAATCTGGCTACTGCTTCCACGACTGGGCGTGCTCGTGGTGCAATAACCGGGTCATGCCTTCCTTTGATTGCTAGCTCTTCCATCATCTCTGTGACTTGATTGAATGTTTCTTGAGGCTTAGAAATTCCACTAGGTGGCTTGAAAGTAATCCTAACATGGATAGGTGCTCCGCTTGCCATACCACCCAATGCTCCATCAGCACCTTCAGACAATGACATATCCTTGCCCCATTTGTCGTTATGCTGACTTCCTCTCATTTCGCCAGCATTTACTCCGCGACCGAATTCTACTGCTCGGGCTGCTGGAATTGCCATCAGTGCTCTCGCTAGTGCAGGTTCAATCCCTTCAAACCAAGGTTCACCAAATCCTACTGGTAGTCCAGAAATAACCAAGTCAACACGGCTTCCCAAAGAATCGCCGTCTTTCCGGGCTTGTTCGGCTAATTCAATCCCTGCATCACCTTCCAGTCCGCCTAGCGCTCCAACCTTGGCCTCGATTTTCCATTCGGGTGGTAACATTTTGCGGGAAAGTGATGCTGCTGCGACCAAACCAGCAGTAAGCCTAGCTGAGAAAGAACCGCCACCTCTGAGGTCAGCAGCGCCTTCAGTCTTGACATTGATAGGGTGGTCAACATGACCCGGACGTGGCTGATAAGGCAAGAATGAATAATCTTTGGAACGAACATCTCGGTTCTTAATTAGAAGAAGAATAGGCATTCCTGTACTCTTGCCAGAGTGTACTCCTGACAGGATTTCAACCTCGTCGGTTTCCTTCCTTTTACTGGCTAAGCCCGAACCGGGTCTTCTTGCAATCATGTCGGCAATTAATTGGTCAACATCAAGCTCGATATTTGGTGGCATTCCTTCTATAAGAGCGCCTACTGCGGGGCCATGGGACTCTCCAAACAGAGTCACAACCATGTTTTCGCCTAGGCTCATGCGCATGAGTATCAGACTGGTTCAGCAGGCTTTCATTCAAGAATATGGTTATTCGTCCATAGAATCGAAATCAGCATTGACAACCTTAGTTTCAATCACTTTCATTGAGTCATTTTTGCTATACCATTGTTTGATTCTTTCAATGGTCGGCCGACTCACTGAAGACGCAAAAATCACAATGGCGGGACCTGAGCCACTGATTCCTGCTGCTCTCCCCCCGTTAACGAATGCGTCATTGGTCAATCTTCTTCCAACAGGGTCATTCAAAGCGCCTATAACCCCTCTGCCATTCCAAGTCAGAGCAACAAGGTCGTTACCTTCCTGTAGTGCGTTTAATGCTTGAACGAATGCCTGTTGGTGTAGAGTGAAATCCTCTAATTCTGGTCTCTTCTCTCGATCTCCTCTGCAGACCAAAATAACTGCCCAATCGTCCGATGGCGGGCCGGGTGATTCAAGCAATAATCCCGAGCGGGCATCCTCTGCATTTGCATTGACGAGCTTCCATCCACCTTCTAGAGCAGCCCATGAATCATCATAACTTCCTGTAATCGAGACACCTGCGGATAATTGCGCAGCCGCTGCGATGTCAACAATGTCTGCATTTTCTAATTCTATTCCAGTAGCATCACAAAGCGCCTTAATCGCAGCGACAGCGACTGCGGAACTAGATTTCAAGCCCTGTCTAGGAGGAATCTCAGACCTGACAGACCAGTACAATTCACCGTCGGGAACAGAGTGGCCAGCATTTTTCCAGGCGGTTAGAACCTGTTCTAGTAAGCCATCAGGGTCATCCAGTGCTCTTTTTGGCTCCTTATCGAGTAGTCTGACTTTAACAGGTAGGTCCAAGGCGAGAGATGCTCCATATCCAACGCCAGCAGCATGTAGGAGGCTACATCCTCCATTTGAGTTACCTGAACCCAATACTGCCATTTCCACACCTCATCTTTCATCCACTTCAGCGCTGATTGTCTGCCCTACGTGGCGCCCAGCTCCACCATTCCAACCCAGCAATTTCATGCCAGGCACTAGTTCAGTTACTGATACCAGTCCGTGGGATTCAGAGATGAGCCTAACTGTCTCCGCTTGTTGCAAGAGAACCCCTGCTTCATTATCATTTTCATTCTTCCACCGGAATAAAATAAACGGGCGTTTCTCAATTTTGACTCTTCCAACGACGCAACTACGTGATTCTTCATTTCCATTCACGACCAAAACCTCGTCACCCATTTTCAGTTCGCTGAGGTATGAAGTTGTTCCATCTGCCATCATAATGTAGGAATGAGATGCGCCAGCATTAACTCTGAATGGCCGTGTAGGAACAAATTCAGATTCTACAGTTTCACCATGGACCAACACCATAGATTTCGAACTCGAACCGACAATCATCCCTTCTTCCGGCTCTAACAAGGATGTCAGGTCGACACAAACTCTGTCTCCAACTCCCCCTTCACTTACCTCAACAACTTCTAGGAATGATAATTCGAGTTCTCCTTTAACAGTCTCATCAATAGCATCAATCGTAACCTCTCCTCGTTGGGATTTAGCAATCAATGCTGTTTGCAGGGTTTTTTCGTCAACCAGTAATGCATCGACGCCGATTTGTAAAGCAAATGCGGCACCAAGTACTTGCTCGGGAGAAGAAATTCTTGCCGCAACTTTAGTTGGCCCTCCATCACAAGCGGCGATAATATTCTCGATAGGTATCATCTTCCATTCTCCAAGATCAAGAAGGATCCATTCTACGCTACCTGCCATGGCACGAGCTTTAGATTGACCATCAGAATCACTTACGTCGACCCTGCGTCCTACTTGCTTACCTTCGATGTACAAAGCATCTCCATCAATTTGCAAATCAGTTCCTAGAATCAAATCGACGCCTTGGGTGGGCTCGCCAGATTCAAGCCATATCTGCATCATATCACAATCCATACTCTTGCATTGCCTTTTCTACACTAGAACCGTCGTGAATAATTGCTTTCAGTGCAGAGACCATCCCTTTTGGATTAGGATGGGAGAATACCTGTCGGCCCATACAAACTCCACCGCCACCTGCTTGCATTGCTTTGTGTACAGTAGTCAGCGTTTCTTCGGTGGTTGCTCCAGCAGGTCCTCCAGCAATCAAAACTGGGATTGGTACGGAAGAAGTAACTTTGCGGAATGATTCAACAGAACCAGTCCATTTGGTTTTGACTACATCGCATCCTAATTCGAATGCTAGCCTTGCTGCGTGTGCAGCAGCGTCTGTGTCGTCACCTTCCATGATGTCAAGATTTTCTCCTCTCGGGTAAATCATTCCTAGTACAGGGCATTTCAAGAAGTGAGAATCTTGGGTAATTACTCCTAATCTTTCAATCATTTCGGGCTCGTCAGGGCTACCCATGTTTACTTGGACACTAACACCTTTAGCGCCCCTCGAGAGGGCTTCTTCTACACTTCCGACCAACATTTTGTCGCTGCTTCTTTCTCCCGCATGCCTGGTGGATACAGAAAGGTGGGCAACAAAGTTTGCATTGCTAGAACAATAATGTGACACAACTCCCTTTTGGGCAACTATTGCATCTGCGTGTGAAATCGCTTCAATCAATTGGTCCAAGTTTTCCAATCCGTTTACGGGAAAATCGGAAACACCGTGGTCGATTGGAATCCAGACGCCTTTTCCTTTCGGTAGTAGCGTCTCTTTATCGCTCATGTCTTTAGCCAATGGGTGGTTTATTACAAGGCTTTGCTTTCTATTTTGAAAGGTGTGTCTTGACGGCCCATTCAACCAATGCAGCCTCTGCTTTCGCAAGGTGCTCTTGTAGAGTAGAGCGTGGAATTTCTGATAATTCTGACAGTTCCTTCTTGCTTATTTGTCTAGGATTTTGGTAATATCCGGATTGAACAGCTAGAATTGCAACTTCCAATTGCTTTGGAGTCAAAATTTGTTTGATACTATCTTCTATCTCTGCTACGTCTACCACATTTACATTGTCTGGTGGAAGCATTACTCGTGCCGCTTTCAGGAAGCCACTAACTCCTTCTGGAAGTCCTCTAATCGTAATTTGGGCACCCGCTTCACCGATTACGTATGGAGGAATGACATGCAAACTATCGAAATTGATTGCAGATACGGATAGTGGATGCTTGTTCCAAACAACAACGTATCCTTGTTTCCCTACTTCAGGAAGGGGATAGGGGTTTAGAGGCCCCTCGACCTCTAGATATGGGATGTCATCTAGATCCTTAGGTCCCATTCCCTCATTGAATGTAATCTTGACTAGTTGACGAACACCAGTTTTCGTGACTTCCAAATGTGCTACAACTTCGAATACAGCAGCAACTTGAGTAATCAGACCCATATCTGATGCTAGAATAGAATCTGCATTCCACTTCAACTGGACTTCTCGCACAATATACCCTTGAGCCCGTTATACTTCAAATGTGGGCCTATATGGAAAGAGACTAATAACAGAAATCAAGACCANAGCACGTTAGATATGCCACTGATGGAGATTAGCGGGTTAGAAAGGCACTATGACATGGCTTCTGGAGTTGTTAAGGCTCTTGACGGAATAGATTTAGAAATCGAAAAGGGAGAAAGAATAGTTCTTCTCGGTCCATCGGGTTCTGGAAAAACTACTCTACTGAATTGTGTAGCTGCTCTGGATAGCCCAACCTCGGGAACCTATTCGTTTGCGGGAAAAGATGTCCCGAGAGAAAAGTCCGAAGAAATGACGACATTNCGCAGAGAGAACATTGGATATGTTTTCCAATTTTTCAATTTGCTCCAGGATTTAACTGTCTTAGAAAATATCCTACTAATCCAAGAACTGTCTGGTGGCAGGGATAAAGATAGGGCGCTTGAATTGTTGAAATTAGTTGGTCTAGAGAGCGAAGTCGACAGGTTCCCTGCAGAGATTAGCGGTGGTCAACAACAAAGAGTTGCAATCGCTAGAAGTTTAGCCAAGAGCCCAAAATTACTACTTGGTGATGAGTTAACAGGTAATCTTGATTCCAAAACCTCGGAAATGGTGATGGAAGTACTTGTCAAGGCATGCGAAGCGGAAGATATCACTACAATTATGGTAACACATGACGAGAAACTGTCACAATATGCTACTCGAGTGATTAGGTTGGACAGTGGAAAAATAATTTCAGATGAAAAGGTCAACCAGTGAGGGTTACGAATGTCAATGTTGCTAACCAAAAGACTGGCTAGAAGCCTNTGGCGCACTAAATTGCGTTTATCTGCGGTAGTTTTCATGGTAGCAGTCGGTGTTTTTGCAGGAATTTCATTTGGCACATATGCCAATGCTGCAACATCGCTATACGATGGGATTTATGATGGTGAAGACGGAATAAANCTTGGAGATATTTGGGTCGAAAACCCTAGCGGGATTTGGAATGAATCGGCCTCTGAAAACATTTGTTCAAGCATAGAAAACGATTGGCCGGATTCAAATTACAAACTAGAGAGTTGTGAGCCTAGATTAATTCTCGATGGAATGATGTTCACTTCAGATTCGAGTGGCGATGAAAAACCAATTCCTGCTGTCTGGCACGGTATTGATGAAGGGCTAGTGGACAAGGTTTGGATGCCAACNTACAGTGAATTGTCTTCTGGCAGGATTGCTGAAAGTCCAGATGAAATTGTGCTGGATAGTCACGTTGCTAAAGCATTAGAGATTGAGCTTGAAGATACCATTGAGATAAGTTCCGGATATGGTAAATCAACCTACAAAGTTGTTGGAATCGGATTTCACGCTATGCATCTATATTTTGCAACAGAGGGTTCATCTATACCTGCAGAAGCAGGAACCTTTGCCACCGGTTACATGACCGATGAAGGTTTAGAGGCACTTGCAAATTTGAGTGCTGGCTCATCCAATATGATTCTCATCGACTTAGAAGGATCGCCAGTTTATGACCTTCAATCAACCACTGAGGTGAACGAAAATCCTGAACTCACCAAATTGGTGAACGATATTTCTGCATTGATGTATGTCGTGGATGATTCCCCTGTGAGCGTGTACGACCGCTCTGGTGTTTTCTCTGTCGAGTTATTGCGGGCCGATGCGGAAGGTGCCTCGAAGATGTATCCTTACGTAACAGGAATGATTGCGGCAATTGCTGGAATTACAATCTTCCTAAGTTTGCAAAGATTGATTCAATCGCAAGCCAAAGAAATAGCAGTTCTTAGGACATTAGGAGTNCCAAAGATGGCTATTATGCCTGGTTACATCATCGCTCCTCTGTTCATCGGATTGGTTGGTTCANTAGTTGGTATACTGCTGGGGATCTATTTTGGCGCACCNGGTATGCTTTCATTCTATGAAGATATTATTGGATTGCCGATAAGATATGANACCGATTACGCATTGGTTTCTCAAATAGTAATAATTGCCATGATCATTGTACTGCTAGCCGGGATACGACCCGCTTGGCAAGCTTCACGTTTGCAACCATTGAAGGTCTTTAGAGGACAACATGAAGTGAAAGTTTCATCTCGCAAGCTACAAAGGTTGACATCAAAACTTCCTGCAACTGTTGGTCTCTCTATAAGGTCAAGTTTACGTAAACCAATGCGTGTTGGATTCACCTTTTTTGCCGTAGGAATCTCAATGTTATTGTTTGGTGCTATGCTTTTCATGATGAGTTCAATGGAAGACAGTCTACTTGGAAATATCAAGGATAAGCAATCATGGGATGTTCAAGCATCAGCTCCTATTGGTGGAGAAGACGCAGTCATTGAATGGGTTGACGAAAGTGAAGGGCAATACGAGTTATTGATTAATTTCCCAATTGGATTGGTTGATGACAATAGAGAATTGTTAGCATATGGATTGGATGATTTTTCTACCATGGATGATAAAACTTCAATGATTTCGGTGGAATTACTGGATGGTAAATTGCCTTCTTCAAACAGTAGTGTGANTCAAGCTCTCATCGATCAAGGAACATCCGAATTCTTAGGTTGGAATGCCGGGGATGAAGTTTCAATCATGGTTGGCAATACCATGCATAGTGTTGAGATTACAGGCATCACCAAAGGCGAAGTTTCTCGCACTATCTATTTCCACAGAGTAGATTTGTCAGGATTGACAGGAATAGAATCTACCTCCATTTTGATTCAATTGCCTGATGGAGCCTCATTGGATGGCTTGTCGGATATTACAGTTGGGTACAGTTTGAAGAGTGATTCTATCAAGACTTTTGAATCTCTACTCGAACAACAGCAACAGTTTATCTATTCAGTTCAATTCTTGGGAATCATAATTGCAATCGCTGTACTGTTCAACACTCTATTGATGAATCTAGCAGAAAGAGACACTGAATTAGCAACCTTACGTGTTTTGGGNGCACCGATGAAGAAAATTGGTAAAATGATGTTCTGGGAACATCTTGGAATTGGCTTAATCGGTGGAGTCTTAGGAGCAATCTTCGCCTTCTTTGGAACTGTATTGCTGATCCAATCACAAGTTCAATGGGCATTTTATTTCACTATCGAGCCACAATTTGCTGCAACATTTACAATCGTTGGAATTATTNCTGTNATTTCTATTGCTTTAACTCCAGTTGGAATGTGGAGAATTAGTAAAATGGACTTGGTTGATAAGGTCAAAGATTTGTCACAATAGTCCGAAAAAAGAATGTAATTATAGGCGATGGAAATAAGTCCCAGTTTGTTCTAGGNCTGANCAATGGACTTGGGTTCTTGGCTAATGGTTGGGTTCCTCGGNGGAGCATTCCTCTTTGGAATTTGGTTCATGCTAGTTAGAGAAGATGACCGCAGTTCACGGACTATGACCATNCATCGCCAAGACTTNACACGTCGCGGAGCCCCTGATTTTTCTGCTGCTCACAATGAATTNGANCGCAAANTAGCAGAAGTNGAGCGCCACCTTGCNTCNAAGCGAAGNGANGAGANNGCNATCATGCTTGCAGAAGAAGAAGTTCGTAAGAAGTTGGCAGAGGAAGCTGCCGCTAGAATGATGGAAGAAGAGAAGGCAAGACTTGCTGAACTNGANGCTGAAGAAGCCCGNAAGAAGGCAGAGTACGAGGCNGCNCGTGANGCAGAGTTGGAAGAAGCAAGNANGCTNGCNGCNGAGAGAGAAGCCGAGAGNATTGCNGAAGAAGAGCGCTTGGCTGCNGANAGAGAANNNGAAAGACAGCNANATNTGCAAGAAGCNGAAGAAGAAAGGCANGCAGAAATTGCNGCTCAANAAGANTCTGANGCANTNGAGGAACAAATGGCTTCNGAACAAGCNGAGAGAGAACTCGAAAAGCGTCTNGANAGNGAGGGNGCAAANACATCTGAAGTACAGGTTTCACTAATGTGGGACAATTACAANGANTTGGANCTGCACGTTCTNTGNCCTTCCGGAGAAAGAATTCACGGNGGCAACAAAGTTTCAGAGTGNGGTGGNGAACTGGATGTCGATGCAAANGTNCGCCCAGAAACNAAGAAGCCNGTNGAGAACATTGTNTGGCCNGATTTCAAAGCACCNCCTGGTGAATACAAGGTATATGTNCACCATTACAAGAANCACAAGAAGCGACGCTCAAAAGACCCAACCAAATTCAGAGTNGTGGTTAACGCTGGNGGNGATGTNAAGCANTANGANGCTGAATTNTCATCNGGAGACCCGATTATGCTGGTCTGTGAATTCAACCTTGAAGCACCAGAGGAAAGAGGAACCGACGAGGAAATCGAGCAAGCTCTAATCGCTCAAGAAACCGAGAAGATTGCTGAGGAAGAGCGCCTAGCAATCGAGATGGAAGAGCAGAGGCAAGCAGAACTTGCTGAAGCCGAAGAGCAGAGACTTGCTGAAATCGTTGAGAACGAAGCCGATGANTTAGAATCAATCAAGGCTACAGAAGAGGCACTCAAGGATCTAAGGCAGAGATTAGAGCGCGAGGGTGCAAAGTCTTCTGATGTCCAGATTTCACTGATGTGGAACAATTACAACGACTTAGATCTACACGTAGTATGCCCATCTGGTGAAAGAATCCACGGTGGAAACAGAGAATCCGCATGTGGTGGNGAATTAGACGTCGATGCAAACGTTCGCCCAGAGACCAAGAAGCCTGTCGAGAACGTTGTTTGGCCAGNAGGAAAGGCTCCAGGTGGTACTTACAAGGCATATGTGCACCACTACAAGAAGCACAAGAAGCGACGCTCAAGAGACCCAACCAAGTTCAAGGTTGTCTGTAATGCAGGCGGAGAGATCCTAGAATACGAGGGAGAAATCACCAACGGTGACCCGATTATGCTAATCTGCGAATTTACAATCGATGACCCAGAAACAAGAGCTGCCAATGCAGCGCATGCTCAGGAAAGGCTGGCGGCACTAAACAGCGGCGAGTGGGATGGTTCAGAGCCTGAAGAAGACCCTGAAGAAGAGCCGGTCGAAGAGGCAATGCCTGAAACCGAAGAAGAAACGGTTGTAGAAGTTCCAGATATACTTGGAGACCTGCTTGACGAAGACTGATTCTACATTGGCCTAAACGAGCGATGAATAGAATGAGCGTATTTTACGCCCATCAATTTCAAGAGAGGATTTGCTCTAGACAATCGTTCTTGATAGCCTTCTTGATTGAGCGAGCGATTCTTCTCCCTGTAGACATGAAAGGCTCGTTGATATCACTGTAAGGTGAACCTCCAACGAATGGATTTGAACCAGCAACGATTCTAGCACTTATCTCGAAGACTCTGAATTCTAGTTTGTCTGTAACGATTGTCTCCAAGCAGAATGAACCAATCATTCCACGGGAACCTTCCTCAAGTTCGAACGATGCTGCGACAGTTCCTTCTGCCATCTCGAATGCTCTGGGTAGTAGGCTCTCACGAATTACGACAGGCTGGTTGCCAGTTACTACGAATGATGGCTCTAAACTCATCTCACGCAGATCTCTCAGGCTTCCCAGCTTGTAGAATTCATCAACATTGGATTCATCTCTTCTATCCATGCTCATCAATTCTAGTCTTCCAAGGTTCTTGCCTTCATTAGAACCACGGCCTTGAAC
>PBXT01000051.1 GCA_002727695.1 Methanobacteriota archaeon
AAATTATTCCTTCTTGATAAAATCGGCCAGTAGCCCGAATCAATGGGGGATAAATCGAGGCCAATGCTGTAAGCCTTAGAGCCTGCTCAGAGTCAAACAGGTTGCGCGTCACAAGGAAAATTGTAGCCAGGCAACCTAGTCCTCCGATTAGGCTCAAGATGTGTAAAGAGGTCACTGAAGCGGAGAAAACCGTGAACCATATCTCAATTATCGAATGCCAAGCGAACCATTTGTCGTCGGCTGGTACTTCTTTGGGAGTTGAACTTTCAGGGGAATCGGGTCTTAGCTCGCCCCACTCTAGGTGGGCTTCACCATCATCCATTCCATCGCTGACATAAGATGCATGAACATGGGCATCCAATCCAAGCGGCATCACAAATGCAGCAACAATGTGCATTACAATTCCAATCAAGAGAAGGGCCCGCCAGAACTTCTTCTCCATGGCACTCCTAAGTCGAGCAAGATTTGAGCCCTTTGGGCTCATTCAATCATTAGCGGCGGTTTCCAGAGTCCATTTTTGCGACGGTGGTCAAGAATATGCCAGTAGACTGTGTGTTCTGCTTCCTCTGGCAAAACAAACGGCCCTAACTTCGACCAGGCTTTGCGCGCATTCCAAGCAAGGAACGGAATAGAAAGTGCAGGCCCGCAGGTTGGTAGAGAGTAACGACAGAGCCACGGCCTGCTGACAAGACCAGAGTCTTTCAGCGCCTTCTCAACCGCATTCCAATCCTTCCAAGGGCCTGCTTTTTTTCTAACTAGCCAAGACGGATTCACGCTACTGTCTAGTTCGAATCCGGCTTTTGCAATAACAGGAGCCATCCATGGAGCGATGTATCCTGCTGGTGCTCTAAACCAAGGCCTCCAAGCATCTTTAGCGAAATTGTGTAACTTTACATCGGCCTCTACCAATGCCTTGAGCAGGCCTTCCGAATCTTCCGGATATGCCGACCAACATTTGTGAGTTAAGCCGTGACAGCCAACGGTTACTTGTGGATGATTTTCCAATAAATCACGCAACCAGTCAGCGAAAACTGGGTCGTCTAGTTGGTCTGCGATCACAAAAATTGTCAGAGAGACTTGGGTTCTATCTAACCATTTTCGGAAGTATTCCATCGACTCTAACATCTCTGGAGAAGTCCCATCATGTGGTATTCCCTTAGAGCGAGTTGGATGACCTTGCGATGAAGGTATGTGACGAATATCGTCGCTATCAACGGTCAACCAGACCGGCTTCATCTAATCACCACGGTTTAATTGAATCAAATGCAAAACGTGTGGAATTGTACGATTATCAATTTCAATCGGGACAAAACCTTCGATTGCTAGGCCTTTCCACTTTTCACAAATCGATTTGCAGGTAGCTAGGCCTGCTTCATTATGTGGATGAACTGTGATTTCGATAAGAGATTGCTCGGTCCTCTGGGTTTGCCAACTAAAGATGGCATCAACACAGGCGCGTGCAATTCCTTTCATTCTCCAACTCTTACGCACCCAGTATCCTAGATTGTAAGCAGATGCAGCTAACTGGAGTTCATCTCCTAATCCAATCATTCCAACAAATGAGTTATCTTCCATGGAGTGGATTGCCCAGAAATGTATCGAGTCTCCGTTTCTATGCAGTTCCAAATCTATCATTAGGTCAGCGATTTGTCTTCGTGCTTCCTCGCCTTCTTTCAACCACGGAAGGGCGGCTTTGGCTGCTTGTGGATCTTCCAAATAGGCACTCATTACCTCGGGAAGGATTCGCCTATTTATTGGCCGAAGAATCACATGGTCGTTAACCGTTAACTCCGGCGTTTCCATACAATACCCCCTACACTCCAAGATGGGCTACTGCTGATGAAACATGTTCATTATCAGGCATCNCTGATTTGGCTCTTTCGAGCATTGATTTGACTTCATCAATTCGTCCCAATTGTTTCAAAACCATTCCAATGTGGTAAATCATGTCAATGTTCTCATCCGTTAAGTGAGGACCCAATGTGTCGATGGTTGATGCTGCATCGTCGGTTTTTCCACTCTTTACCATCTCTAGAGCCGAGACTACTTCGCGGTACACTTGACGTGCATCCCAAGCATCTGCTTCTGCCCATGGCCAGATCCGAGATGAGATTTCAGGAGTTGGAATTGCTTCTGGTTCGGCTTCGACCTCTTNCTCTAAAGTTTGAGTTACAACGGTCTCTTCAACTGCAGGCTCTTGAACTGGTTGTGAGACTGGTTCAATCGTAGTTGTTGGCTCACTTTCGACTTGCTGAGTAATCGGCTCTGATACCGGTTTAGGCAATTCTGCCGCAGGCGCAGGGGAAGATTCCATCTTTGACATACTGGGAAGTACGACTGCAGGAGTAGGTGCTGGCGCCTTTTTTACAGTAAAATCAATCTTGTTTTCATACAGTTCATCTGGCGGTAATGATGGTAATTCTGAACCGCCGACATGTCCTAGNAAATCATCGTCAACCTTGCTAGGTTGACTTGGTGAAAATACTGTTCCCTTGCCCTGGTGAACAGGTTCTGGTACCTCCTCGAATGGATCGGTCTTTGTGAATTCTAATTTTGGAACATTCTTGATTTCCTCGCCAACATCATCAGCATGAACCTCAACTGGTTCATGGTTTACTGTATCGTGTAGTTCTGGTGAAGAGGAATCCATGAAGCCGATTTTCTCAGGCTCTTCCGCATCAAAATCAGTTACCTCGTATTGNTCAACCTCTAGCGGGTCTTGGTCCAATGTTAATACTACATCGAGCGCTTCTCCTTCTTCCCAAGAATCGTCGTCATCAGCCATCAATTCATCAAAAATCGAATTGCTAACCTCTGAGGATAGTGGCTCGCCTTGGTCTCTTGGAGCCTTATTTAGCTCGTAGTAACACTGAGTGCAAGTGGCTGAACCCGGCGTGTTTACAAACTCGCAGTATGGGCAAATCTCGCCCTCAACTTCTGCGGTTGACTTACGCCTAAACATACCCACCAGCATCCGTTCGGCTGCTATTTCATTGTTAAGCATCACCTATTCTCGACCATCGACAAGATGCTATACCAGCGACACNACGGTTTTGTTATGTCCGAGAGGGGCGGAGTGCGAAGAATGAACACTCGTCCTAGTGGAAACAAATCTTCGAATGTGGNTCACGAAGCCAAATGGCGAAAATCTCAGGACCACTTTGAGTGTTTCACTAATCTCATTGGAATCGAGTTAGATGATGAGTTGAGCCAAGTTCAAGAAAGATGGAAAAAATGGTCGAAACAAAAAATGCTGAGCGCGGGACTTGCCCTCTTCGACCTCGTGGGCAGAACCTCGGGTAGGTTCTTCGGAGACCCTATACTGGTTTTCGAGGCTAGAGGAGGAGGGCCTCTTCCATTCCATAGATTCGGCCATGGAGACATGGTCATAATTTCTAGAGCAAGGCCATGGGGAGAGAAGGTTATCGAAGGTGTCGTGTTAGACAGAAACAATTCAAGAATCCGTATTGTTGCTAAGGACAAACCAAGCGATTTGCGCAAAGGTGGCTGGCGCCTAGACAAGGGTGCTAATCGTGTTGCTCACGACAGGATGCACGAGGCACTCATTTCATTCCACTCAACCGAAGGAGATGGAGGCACTCCCCTTAGAGACCTATTGCTGTGTCAGCCACACGATCTTGTTACTTCTGCTCAGAGGCCTCCCGAAATCCACGGGCAAAAAATACGTCCTCTGAATATTGCAGGAATGACGTTGGATGAAAGTCAAAAAAATGCCATTGAAACTGCTGTAAAGCAGAGATTAACCATGATTCAAGGGCCTCCGGGGACTGGAAAAACGCACACAGCAGTTCACCTACTCAAAGCACTGATCGAAATGGGGCGAGGCCCAATTTTGGCGTGTGCTGAATCCAATGTAGCTGTGGATAACCTTCTGGAAGGATTGATTGATTTGGGAGTCAAGGCCGTCCGATTCGGTCGTCCGGTAAAAGTGAGGGAGAGTTTACGTGAAGCCACCCTTGATGCTAAAGTATCAAGCCATCCAAAGCAGGATGAAATCAATTTTATTCGCGAGGAAACCGAAGGCATTCGCTCTAAATTACACGACCTGAAAGGCANAGATAGGGGTATGGCGCACAAGGACATCAACAAGAATTATCGAGAAATTCGAGAACTAGAACAGCGAATAACCGATGAGGTACTATCAGGCGCAGAAGTGTTGTGTACGACGAATATAGGAGCAGGGCACTTTACTATCGCTAACCGGAAGTTCTCGATTGTGTTAATTGATGAAGCAACCCAAGCAACAGAGCCTTCAGCACTTGTACCGATTGTCAAAGGTGCTAGACAACTTATCCTTGTAGGCGACCATAGGCAGTTGCCGCCTACTGTGACTTCGCGTCGGGCTGAGGAGGGAGGATTGAATATTCCATTATTCGAAAGGCTTCTATCGAACGGAATCCCTGCCCATATGCTAACCACGCAGTACAGGATGCATCCCACAATTCGTGAATTTCCTTCTGCACGATTTTATGAAAACCGATTAGAGGANGGTTGTTCATCATCGCAAAGGCCTCCTGTGGCCGGCTTTTTGTGGCCAGATTGGGACAAACCTGTCTCTTTCGTTCCCGTTCATGGTTCAGAAATTGAGGAAGAGGCTGGTTCTTCTCGCTCGAATATGGATGAGGCTGCAATTGTGATTAAAATCGTGAACGACCTACTTGCACCTGGTGACATTAGTGCTGAAGATATCGGAGTAATATCACCATACGCAGGGCAAGTTAGGCTTATTCGTAGCATGATGAATGATGAAATCGAGGGCTTAGAAATCAAATCTGTAGATGGATATCAAGGTCGTGAAAAAGAGATTATTGTTCTCTCAACAGTAAGAGCAAACGAGAATGGAGTCGTCGGTTTCCTGTCTGATTATCGAAGGTTGAATGTCGCTTTGACCAGAGCGAAGCGCGGACTGATTGTAGTTGGCGATNATAGGACTTTGAGAAACGATGCTACATGGGCAAGCTGGCTAGATTGGGTTTCTGAATCAAATCTGATGGCTTGGCATATTGTGAACTCTTGAGGGCCAGACTTTCAAAGGAATGGCCCAAGCCCTGCACATGGCCGACTCACCGGTTAGCGTCCACAAGCCAGGAACAATGGCTCAAGCAGCCGTTGCTGCGACTATACCGGAAGGGATGCTAATCGCTCCAATATGGAAACGCATGGTCGCCCTCGCTCTTGATGCTTTTCTAATCACACTGATTATCGCTGCAGTTTCTCGTATGACGTTCTACAATTATCTCATGGCGGTTGACTTGTTACTAACCGCACAAGCTCCCTATGTACTAGGCACATGGATAATTCACCTAACCTTTTACTGGCTTTATTTCAAGTACACTGGGCGCTATTACGGTCGAAGTTTGGGGCAACGAGCCATGAGGATTGCAGTTGTAAAAAATGATGGAAGTTTACTCGATGTTGAGAGATGGGGCAGAAGAGCTGTTTACAAAGTCAAGTATGTCATTCCATTCCTGGGTGTATTGCTTGGTCTTTGGGATGTATTCAAGACTTGGAAACATGAAGGAAAGAGAAGCCCGATAGATCTCTCTAACAACACTATGGCAGCCGTAGATTGGTCATTGCCTATTGAGACGCGTGGTGGACTAAGATAGGCCCCTTGCATGGTTGTATTCAAGTATGGTTGCGATAGTGGACTGATTGGTGAGCGGCATGAGTGTACCAACAACTGGAAGCAGTGGCTCTCTACAGGCCGAAGTTATCAATATCAAAATGGACATTAATGACGATGATGAAGATGTTATCATTGCGACTGTGTCAATTACTAATGAAGCCCCTGTTCCTATGGGAGGGTTGGATGTTGCCGTTATCACAAATACTGGCGCCAAGCACCTATCTCAGGAAGGTGTAACTAGCCTAGGACCTGGGATCCAAAGGGACTGGACTTTCGAGTTTCCACTAGATTCTGGCGAGTGGACATTCTTACTCAAGGGCTCTTCTGATGAAATCAAAATGGGGCCATATGCATATGATTTCGAATACAGTGTGACTCAAGGAAGGAAACTATCCAGCAATATTGGTTCGTCCCTTTTCTCAGGAGCATTTGACCAAAACTTAGCTGATTTTGGAAACATCAAAGAGCGTGAAATGATAGATCCTTCAAAGGTTGTACTAACCTCTTATTCAGCAGAAAACTCCGAAGGTGGAGAGACTCTGATTAAATCAGACATAGACCCCTTATCCACTGGACTGACTTCAACCAATGATGCAAGAGATGCGCCTATTCTCAATGCTAACCCGGTTCGAGAAGCACCGCTCTCACAACCTTCGAGAACCGAAGACCCGTTGCTAGCACATGCAGCAAGTTCTGCCTCTGTTAGAGAAGCACCAATATCTCCACTTACACCTCCAACCCCCCCTGCTGGACCACCTACTCCACCTCCAGGCCCACCAAGCCCTCCTGCAGGGCCTCCTGCACCACCTGCAGGTCCACCAACCCCGCCTGCTGGACCACCTACTCCACCTCCAAGTCCGCCAAGCCCTCCAACAGGGCCTCCGGCTGGTCCACCAAATCCACCTCCAGGTCCGCCAAGCCCTCCAACAGGGCCTCCGGCTGGTCCACCATCGGGTCCACCAACAGGTCCCCCTTCGGGTCCTCCAGCAGGCCCACCGGCTAGCAGCTCCCAAGCTGCAATTGAAATGCCAGAAAAACCAGATTTGTGAGGGAGCATCTTGAGTGATGATTCATTTGTAATGGAAATGTGTGGCAACAAATCTGCATGGCAGATTGAAGTTGACGGTATTGAGAAAATCGATTTGGAAGCAGTGGGTGCGAAAATCGAGGATGCTGGTTATACCGTTGGAATTAGGACTCGCCTTGCTTGGACTTTCTCTGGACCTGCAGAATTGACCCTGTATCCGAGCGGAAAGTTGCTCGTCAAAACTGAAGATAAGGAATTAGCTGCATCTATTGCTAAATTCCATGTTCAAGATTGGGTCAGGGCGTGATTCGATGAGAGAGCACCTCGAGTCGGGTGGACTTGTGGTTTATCCAACTAGTACACTACCCGGATTGGGTTGCTTACCGGTTGCAAGTGGCCTAGATAACCTGTATTCGACCAAGAATCGACCAGAAACGATGCCGGTTAGTCTTGGAGTATCTAGCATGGAACAAGCTAAGGCTATTGTCGAAATTCCAGAATTCCTAGATGATTTCCTATCCGCTTTTACAAAGGGAGGCATCACTACAATTCTACCTGCCATTGAAGCTATGGATCCTAGATTAGGAGGAGCCAATGTCGCTATTCGTGTTTTTTCACATCCGGCAGCGGCCTCGCTTGCTGAAGAATATGGGCCAATAACTGCAACCTCGGCCAATGAATCTGGTGTCGCTCCCGAGTGTGATACCGAAATAGCCGCTCAAACTTTGGGAATAGAACATTTCGTGCCAGGAATGTGTCCCAATGGCCTTGGTAGCACCTTCGTCAGACTAGAAAAAAGCAATGATGAGATACGTGGTTGGAGGCTAACTGTTATGAGAGAGGGCGTGATACCTCGCGCAGACGTGATGAGATGGTGGGAGAATCCAACCTGAAATATTGGCATGATGCAGGTCATGTTGCGCGCCGAACCTTGGAGGCTATGCGCGATGAAATTACAGTCGGTAAGTCGTGGGATGAAGTAATCCAGAGCGCTGAAAGATTCATCCGTAGAAATGGAGGAAAACCTGCGTTCCCTGTCACGATTGCAGTAGATGATTTGGCTGCACATTACACTACCGACCATTCTTGTATAGCTCCAGAGGGCTGGGAAAGAGAAATGGTATTCCAGAATGGCGACCTTGTCAAGTTAGATGTTGGCGTTCACATCAATGGGCACATTGGAGATAATGCACTTACCATAGAAGTTGGAAACAAAGGAAGACATACCGACCAAATCAAAGCGGCAAAAGAATCCAGAGATGCAGCGATAGAAATGTTGCACCCTGGAACACCTTGGTACAAAGTCGGGGCCGCAGCAGCTCAACCATCTATTGATGCTGGCTTCCAGCCGATTAGAAACCTATGTGGCCATCAATTGAAACCATGGGAGTTGCATGCAGGTGTGAGTGTACCATCCTACGCCTGTGGTGCAGATAATCCTGGATTCAAAGGAGTTGTCGAAGAAGGCTCGGTATATGCAATTGAGCCGTTCAACACAACAGGAGATAGCGGCATGATTCGAAATATTGGAGCTAGAAATTCCTCTAACATATACAGAGTAACCAACAAGGGGCTGTGGAGAAAGGCGTTGTCAAGAAAACAACTCAAGCCATTGGGAGCGCAATTAGCAAGGAATCTGGAAGAGAGATATTCTACCCTTCCATTTGCAGAAAGATGGGCATTCCCTATGTTGGAAAAGCCATTCCCTGAAGCGGATGAAGCTAGCAGACAGAGCAAGTGGAATGCTCTCGTGAAGAAATTAATTAGCATCAGATTCCTCGAAACATATCACGCATTAGGTTGTCAAGACGGCGGCTTGATCGGTCAATTTGAACACACTATATTGGT
>PBXT01000052.1 GCA_002727695.1 Methanobacteriota archaeon
TGCTCAAACATTGGCCCTCTCTCAACGCGCCAGATGACAGTGAAGTGTTGGTCCCCCTATGCGGTAAATCTCTGGATATGCTTTGGTTGGCAGAACAAGGTTACTCAGTCGTGGGCATGGATATGGTTGAGCAAGCGGTTCAAACTTTCTTCACAGAAAATCAACTCTCACCCGAAAGCACTCAATTCGGCAAACTAATCAAACACTCTAGCCCTCCATTCACAATTTTCCAAGGCGATGTATTCGACTTAGAAGCAGGCACTTTGCAGGCTGATGCCTGGTATGATAGAGCAGCGATGATTGCGATTCCTCCATCTACAAGAGAAGCATATGTTCAACAGATTCGCCAGCAAACAAAGGCAGGAGCTGTAGGTTTACTGATTACGTTCACCTATCCTCAGCATGAGATGGATGGGCCACCATTTTCCTTAACCGATGAGCACGTGTTCAGTTTATTCTCACAAGGGTTCGAAGTGGAACGCCTTGAGGTAATCGACTTGGGAGATGAGAAAGACCGNGGGCTGACCAGTGTAGGCTCATCGGTNTTCAAAATCACAAGATTNTGATCCAAGTCTAGGAGTTTACGAGGATGGATTTTGAGAACATTACAAAGTGAGTTTCCAGAGGTATGCAAGGGCACCGTCTGTACTACCCTTACCNTCATCAAACATCCCACCTACAATCTCTTCATCTTTGTANAAAGTGTAGGTCTTGTGTGTTGCATCATACCACAAATAGGNCCCCTCGGGATGAATATCTACTTTCCAGTGCTCTTTTGCAATCATTACGATTTCTCTTAGCTTATCTAAATCATTAGCCTGTTCAAAACTAATCTCTTGTCCATCTACATTTACTGTCGTAATCTGAGGCAAACTAAATCGAACTTTTCCAATGGNATTTTCACTTTCTTGTGAAGTTTCATGTTGTGGCATCTCATATCCTAATTCCTGAATTAAGGTTTGACCAATCTTTGANACATTCCTAGTTACTGTTTTAACGATAAAAAAGAACAAGAACATGATAATACTTAGACTGCAGAAATAAATTGAAACTGGCTCACTGGGCGTATAATTCCAAACCATCACATATCCAATAACAAATATTTGAAATTCTTGATCATTACTTGAATTAAATGTGATATTTTCTTCAACATATTCATAGTTTGGAATCATCGCAAACCGTTCCGAATCATTTACCCTGTCTCTTCCAGATTCAGTTTCCCAAAGTCTCCATTCAAATGAATCAAAACCAGACCACCCGCAAGAATACTCGATGTCCTCAGAGTCACAGACTCTAACAATAATATCTTGATTTTTCACATCAATCTCAGTGTTGTTAGCCATTCCTTTTTCGACGTAAATACCTATTTCTTTATCTCCAGAATATTCAAACGTTTCATATTGAGATCCTTCCCAAATNACCTCTATTCGTTCGTATGAATCTTCATACGGGTCCTCAAACATGTAACTTATGGTTTCTGGTAAAGTTAACACTGCACCTGCTAGTAGTAAACCAATAACGAACTTTGATAATCTGTCAATCACTTTGAGAAATGGTGCTGCAGAAAATGTTCCCACTTCATCACCCTCCACGCCAGCACGTTCAACAACAGTCACATTTACCGCAGATATGTCTAGCAAATAATTCTGAGTGAAATGTGACTGACTATTGACGTTAGATTGTAATGTAGTCTAATTCTCTAATTGTTTGTAAAATCATATTGAGAGTGAACTTCTCCTTCGATTTCAATTTCTCCGGTTTTTTCAATGAACTGAGATTTCTGGAGTGCGCGTCTGATTACGTGTGCCTTCACATCCCGCCCCGCAGCATCCAGTGCAGCGACAATTTCGCGAATTGTTGCAGGCCCGTTGTCCCTCAGCCATGCGACAATCCAGTCAGCCTCTATGCGATTTTGGCGACGCTCTTCAGTCCAACGCCTTCGCATGGTCGCAGGTTTCCGGCAATGGTTTTCAGATGTTGGTATGTCTTGATTCAATACTAATTTAGAATGTAATCCGGGATTTCTATTATAAGTCAGACAACGATACCAGAGTTTAGTGAGCAACATGATGAACACACTGACTTTGATCTACTTCAAATTGGCCGAGTTAATTTCAACATTTGTCCCATCTGCTGATGGTATGCTCAATCAATTTGGTATGACANTCATGGATTTACCAAGTGTTACAGATCCTGGNGAAGTAGTCACTTATCTCTTTGAACAAATCTTGTTCTTGTTTGCAATGGCCGTTATACTTCCTCTAACCTTNGCATACAGGTTATTCATGGGATTGATTGGCCAGCCAGTACCAGTTCCTTGGTTCTGAGTTGAATCAAGCATTGGTGTCTTGCTCATCACTTTCGGTCTTTGAGACCGGTGGCAAATCCAAGATTTTGCGCTTGATATTAGCTCTTAGTTGCTCTAGGTCACCATAGCAAATCAGTGAATCTCCNAACCTCAATTGCATACCAGGTTCAGGGTTCCAGATTAAATCACCAGCACGTGATAATGCGAATACNGGAATATCNCCTTTGAAAATTTCACTGATTGGAGAACCGATTAGGTGAGGGTGGTTTCTCAAATGAACNGAAAGAACGCCTTGTCCAGGAATGGTCTTGAGCAACTGGTCAACATTGACTTCACTGAAATCGGATTCAGCGATGACATAATCGATAATCGCACCAGCAACATTCACTCCACTCGCTTTCTCGATTCCTTCTAGGCCGGGGGAAGAATTGACTTCCAAGACTAGCGGACCATCGTTGCCCTCAAGCAAATCTACACCTGCAACATTCAGTCCTAGAACTCTAGCCGCACGGCACGCAACCTCTGCATATTCTTCTGAAATATCCACTTTCTCAACAGTCCCGTTGAGGTGATAATTTGAGCGGAATTCTCTGCCTCTTGCCTTTCTGCGCATGCAGGCGACTACCTTTCCGCCAACGACTAGTGCTCTGATATCTTTGCCGTGACTTTCCGCTACGTATTCTTGGATCAGTACCGCTTTTCCAGTTACAAGCAATCCCTGAACAAGGTTGGTAGTTTCATGAATCGTGTGTCTTAGGAATACGCCTTGTCCTTGAGTTCCCTGTGTGACTTTGACAACGACTGGCAAGCCACCTACGGCTTCAATAGCCCTCTGTATATCCTTCATGTCACGAACATATGCAGTTCTTGGGGTAGGGATTCTGTTTCTAGCTAGAATCTGTGAGGAATGCAATTTATCCCTGCTTTGCAGAATACCTTGGCTGGTATTTGCAGTCCATACGTCTAGTTGTTCTAAGTGCCTTAGAACTGCAACACCGTGTTTGGTAATCGAATGGCCGATTCNNGGAATTACAGCATCATAATCGAATTTTTGACCTTGGTGTAAAATGCCNATATCTTGCTCAGCGACGAATAGNGAGAATTGCATTGGGTTGATGACTGCAACGTCCATTTCGCGCAATCTTGCTTCCTCTACAAGACGGCGTGTACTGTACAATCGCGGTCCACGCGATAATACTGCAAGTCTTGTTGTCATCGATAGGCGGTGCCGACCTTACCTTTTTGATTCCTTTGATTTTTTTCAATCGTTTACTTGAAGTTCTCATTAGCGATGGGCGCGTCATGACGGATGAGGTCGAGCAAGAAGCATCTAGTGATTCTGACGACGAATCGGTACCCGAATTAACAATCGAAGAACGTCAAGAAGCGTTGAAGAAAGCGCGCTGGAACGTCTTCATGTATCTTGGAATAGCAGCCTTGCTGTTTGCATTCGCATTGTATCCCTTCATGTCGACATCAATGCAGGTCGACGAAGGATTTGGTTCAGCAGACAAATCGATCACGGTTTGGGGGCTTCCCATATCAGGAGAGGACTTTACAGATATCCCAGTTGATGTTGAGGTAGTAGTTCAGTCACTTCCTACAGACGTAGCCTCGATTGAGATATTTATGATTGAAAATTCAAAAGGTTGCGAGGATACTGACGGCTCAAACGCTGATACACGCACACTGCTNCAGAATGATAAATCAGACCATCCTAACAAATACCACATTATCGAAGACCCCGTAGAATCACAAACTTACGAGGTTGAGATGAGCGTAGACCCAGGTATTTACTGTATGCAGGTTGTAGTAAACGGTCAAACAGGANATGCAGACTTCAGTGGAATCAATGTTGAGGCTAATGTGGATATTTACCCAACTCAGTTACCACTTGCCATNTTTGCTGTATTGTGTTTGTTGATGTCTGGATTCGCTTTCATCGGTGCACAAAAGCATGGAAAGTATGTCAAGAGTTTAGTTGAACCAAAAGCAGAACCATCAATTGAAGACACAGTTCTAGCACAAACATCAGCAGCTAGAATTTCTGCGGGTCCATCAGGGCCTCCTACAGGTCCAAGTGGACCGCCAACTGGTCCTTCAGGCCCACCAGCCGCAGGACCTTCCGGGCCCCCAGTTGCAGGGCCAACCAGTCCACCCGAGCAAACGCCAGAGCCAGCGGCAGAACCTGTACCAGAGCCAGAACCTGCGCCTGAAGCAGCACCTCCTGCAGAAGATGTCTACGAAGACCAAGGGGATGGATGGTTCTTCCGTAAATTCCCAGATGGTACATACGACCAACAGGTGTATGTCGTCAAAGACGGAGTTTATGTTCCGTACGAAGACCCTAATGCCTGATATGGCCCTATAAGGGCCACATCTATACCCACCATTGAAAGAGGGTGAAGTCTCCGTCTTTATCGATGGGTGAGACGGAATCCTATGTGTCCTCTTCTCACACAGTGGCCGAATTGAAGGTCATGTGTAAGGAGAATGGTCTATCTGTCGCCGGTCGAAAATCTGAGTTAATTGAGAGATTAAACCGATTTTTCATGGGAGATGATGAGCCAGAAGAAGTGATTTCTCTCGAAGAGGAAGAAGTCATCTCACTAGAGGCTGAAGAATCAATTTCAATGGAGGAATCAAATTCTGTTCCACTACCGAAAATCGATGATGATGAAATTCTCGAGGCCGAAGTTATCGATGCGGAAGTAATCGAAGAAACAGCCCCGGCATTCATCAAAGAGTCATCCTCTTCTGCTACATTGATGGATCAAATCAAGAATCCCAAAGTTGCAGCGATATTGCTGACAATTCTACTAGCGACAGGAGGCTGGTACTGGTATGTTAGCAACCAACTTCAACCGTTCACTGCTGACGATTTGCGATACGGCGACTCGATGGAATATACCGTGCTCAACGGTGAATTGGAAGTAACTGGAGAATATGTCGAATACATTCGAGATAATGTCAACGTAGACCAACTAAACAAATCCTGCNGGCTACTGATGACCTTCTCAGGAACCGGAACAACATCGGTAACTGACGGAGGAGCTGACGAATTGGATATGGAGTCGGATGATTCGCTCAAAGGCGTAGTGCGGGCAAAAGGTGCTTACGGTCTAGATTGGCTTGCTGTTGAAAAAGTTCAGACCAGGAATTTTGACCAAATAGCCTTGAAGAGCTACAATCCAAAGCCACTACAACCAGATGAATGTCAATCGGGGTCTTCGATTTATTCCGTTGGTGGGAATCTTGAATTCAATACAAAATCGTGGACTGAAATCTCTGAGAGAGATGTAATTTCAACTCAAGCAGATTGGAAGTTGACATTGGGTGAAGATTACAATCAAGGAACCACGAAATCGTATGGCTTGGGCGGTGTTCTGGGCCTATTGGAGGATTTAGCACCAGGCGTTGCAGTTGTGATTTCACCAGTAGAAATCCGTGACATGATGGGCACCCAACTGATTGATACTGGAACAAATGGCACACATCTAGGATGGGAATGGAATGTGATTGGACCGGATGAAGTCGACGGTGAAGAAATGTGGAAGGTCTCTATGGANAACCGAGAAATCCGCGACAATTGTTTCGGCCATGCTCGCATTACCATGTGGGTAGAAGAGAACTCGCCGTGGGCAGTAAAGCAGAATGTAGATGTCTACATCTCTGGAGATGAGGGCGACAAGTCAGCGTGTGGAACGGTTACTGAGAGATTAGCCGATGTTGTTTTGCCGGATGGTAAAATAAGTCTTCAACTTGAAATCTCAAAGAACTCATTGACACGCGGTGATAAATTACTCGACTTGGGCCGAAGCTACTCCTCGATGCCTAACGCAGGAGCATATGTTCCAACAACGAGCGAACTAATTGATTGGGGAGATTACGATTTGCACATACCAGATAACACCACTCTCCGCAGTCATTCACTTGAGAACGCAATCGCTTGCTTTACCTCTGGCCACTTGTCAGAAGCAGTTGCTGCTAATGCAGCACTCAATGATGATGGATACATTTGGCGAGCAAGAGATGATCGAAGCCAGTCTGGAGTCACGCATTGGAATNTATCGTGGGTAAGTTCGGACCCTAACTCTGGTTGGGTTGAANTAGATGTCACAGGTCCAGCATCAGCCTCAAATTGTACCTATATCGCTCACGGAGGCCATGATGAAACCGTTGCGCACAGCCGAGGAGACATACCTGCGGTTCTAAGCCTACAGATGATGGAAGAAGATTTGACAGATCCATTCCGATATTCCGAACTCCATGGAGCTAATGGCCTATTCACATCTGATGGTGAATATCATCCTGAAACACGAGTCGGTATTCTTGTGGTGACTCCGGATAGTGACCTAACCGAATGGTTGAGCGAACTTGATTCTGGGGATACAGGTGCAACAACCCTTGACATGACACGTTCNTGGGTTTCAACCGAAAANGGCCTACAATGGGACAATTCACTTTCTCTTGCAATGGATGCGCGTACCGGCCAAGTTGTAGGATGGAACTTGATACAAACCCCGGTTTGAGGTGANNNAATGAGTGGAAGAGGTCTAGACCATCTCATCGAACAAAACGAGACCGANCTTGGNTTTCTTTCTGCNTANGGAGGNGGAGAAACCNCCGANGAATTGCTNNGTCTNATTCANCAGGCAATCAGNGANGAGATGCAAATNNAGNTCGNNGATGANGGNNTNTCCTTTGTTNTNCATCTNCCNAATCTNCCNTTAGTNGCNTCAGACATAGANCGNAGAGGNTTCCTNAANGGNAANCTAANNGNTGANGGNGTNGAAGTAACAATCACTGACTATGGGCCAGAACAACGCCGATTCATCGAGCGTTTAGTCGAGTTCATTCAAAGCGAGTANNAGCAGCTAGCATNACTACACCAGCNGTNACTANNACGCCAATNGCAGGNAGGAANGANTCGTCATCATCATCTCCNGATGATTCCTTTGGACAGTTATCTCCGCCCCATTCTCCATCATTGAACCAACAGTCAGACCATGTCTTATAGAAGCCTGAAGAGGGGAACATCTCAGTTGAGTCATTATCATCTGCATAAGTTGCTTTGACTCTCCAGTTAACATAGGAATGGTCTTCGATTGTCGTTACAGCAGAGGTGAAGGTTAGATTGTCATCGGTTGACAATTCTGCAGTTGCAGGTGCGAAACAAACTCCTTCATTGTTACAAATCTGTGTAATCAATTCGAAGGTTGTATTATTGTTTGCAGCGTCGCTGTTTAGAGTCATGGTAATTTCCCAATCTTCCAAATCTGTGCTGGTTTCAGTGTGTGTGATTTCGCTGAAGATAGTTTCCTCAACAACTGGTTCAATATTGACTCCGCCTTCACCTGCAGCGCTAGCAGTGTTGAGCAAAGCAACGCTCATTAGAATACACATAATCACTTTTGATTTCATAATTCCATCTCCCATAACTCGTCACCAACCCAATGAATATTCTTCAAGCCCTTCCCTTTTAATTCTTCGACCAAACTGTTTCCATCCTTAACTGCCCAACCAATTGCGAGCGGTCGCTTGTGTTCCTGGTCGCGTACCCATACCAAATCGCCTTCAGAGATTTCGTCATCAGCATTATGAATACCAGCAACCATACAATCTGCGCCTTTCATCAAAAATGGGATCGCACCGTGGTCCACCTCGACGTATCTCTTTTCACAAGGATGTGCAAGGAAACCTCGCAAGGTTAGGAATACTACTCTTTCATCATCAGGACTCATTAATTCAACCGCCAGTGGAACTCTATCGACTAGAACCATTTTCCACGGGCCATAATCTGCCATTTCCAAAAACGCGCCATCGACAGCTAGGTCGATGCCAAGCGCCTCCTCTAGGTCTTTGAGAAGAGGTGCTATGTGTTTGCGACGTACCGGCCTTCGCTTCTTGATTTGCCAATCCTTCGCCATATCCCGCCGTATGGATTCACAGGTTTGACCCTTCGGTTTGATGAGCCTAGCCCCCTTGGGATTATCATGGACGTATGGTGTGCCATCCGAACTTATCCCAAACACGCAACGGAATTGGGCAATCCCATTCCCACCGAGCCTGTGTTTTTCTTGAAGCCATCATCGAGTGTGGTAGATTTCGGCATTATAGATACATGCGATGGAGATGTACATCATGAAATTGAATTGGTTCTCAAAATCGGGCCAAACAACGAGCCTAGCCACATGGCTCTAGGACTTGATTTGACCAAGAGGAGTGTTCAAGACCATCTCAAAGAAAAGAGCCTGCCTTGGGCTGAAGCTAAAGCATTCACCGGGAGCGCAGTTCTAGGGGACTGGGTTGAATACAATCCCAAGGCAGAATATTCACTCGAAGTAAATGGAAATGAAGTGCAAAAAGGCTCACTTGCTGAGATGAGTTGGAATCCGAAGCAACTGATTGCTAAACTTGCAAATTGGGCCCCCATTCGAGAGGGCGACATCCTGTTTACTGGAACACCTTCAGGTGTGGGTCCATTGTCAAAAAATGATGAGGTAACAGCCTCTCTATACATCGAAAGCGAACATATTCTCACTCATCACGCAAAATGTGTCTGAGGCATACCATTCAAATATGAACGGCTGGTCGGCAAGCCGCTGGAGACAATTAACATGGCACAGTGGCACGGAATTTCACGTCGCAAGTCAACAGGTGGTCGTCGCGTTGCTGCACGTGGTAAGCGCAGTACCGAAATCTCATCCGAGAAGCAATTTGCTTTGATCGGGGAACCTAAGAGAAAGATCTACCGCAAGACCGGTGGAAACACACTAGTTCGTGTTCTTTCAGACAACCGCTGCACAGTCAACGGCAAGGACGGAAAGTCCGCAATCGCGACAATTACCAACGTTGTAAGAAATGATGCAAATCCAAACTACACTCGTAGAAACATCCTGACCAAGGGTGCAATCGTAGATACTGACAAAGGACATGTCAAGATTACTTCTCGCCCTGGACACGATGGCGTCCTAAACGGCGTAGTTCTTTGAATGGGTTCAAATCCAACCACCCGCTGAGGTGTTGATATGGACCACAATCCAGACCGAATCTCAGTNTGGCCTGGNTACTTTGATGCTAAGGTTAGTCGTCGTAGTGGTCGCCGTGTTCCAAGAGATTCAAGCGTTCTCAAACCAGACTTGGAAGGCCTATTCATAGCATCACGCGCTCTAGGCTTGAGAAAGATCAAGCGCGAAGAAAGGGTTTCACATCCTAATCGCCCTCATGCTAAAGAAGGAAGGCTCTGGGTTTCAAAGAAAGGTGCAAAGGAATCTATCGGTGCCGGCTCCAAGGAGGAGATTCTGCAATTGATAGGCGGGCAATGGCGCCAAATGCAGAAAGACCAGCGCAACCATGAGAAGGAAGCGCAAAAGCGTGGACCAAAGGTTGGAGACAAGCGCGCTCGCTCACAACGTAAAGGCGCAAATAAGGCAAGAGCAGCACAAGCTCGCGCACAGCGCAGTCAGAAGCAAAGACGCCGACGTTGATTATTCAGTCAGCCATGTTTTTACTAACTGTGGCAATATTTCTCCAGCCTTTCCTAAGTGAACATCATCGAAATCATAGCCATTAACTGGCATTTCATAATTGACTAGAATGGTTTGTGCACCTACTGAGCGCGCAGCACTGGCTAGGCCTGCTGCAGGATATACGTGGCCCGAACTACCAACAACAATGAACACATCACATGACTCAATTGCATCATAGATTTCATCCATCTGCATAGGCATCTCCCCAAACCAAACAATGTCAGGTCTCACTCTTGAGGGTTCAGCGCAACAATTGCAAGACAGGAACTTATCTTCTAGGTCCTCATCAGCCATTCGTACTTCGATTTGACCAGATTTTTCACATCTCAGAGTTTCGAGTCTACCGTGCATGTGGATAATGGAAAGGCTACCCCCTCTCTCGTGTAAATCATCGACGTTTTGAGTGATTAAAGTGAAGTCATCTAATTCTGACTCTAGTTTTGCTAACGCTTCATGCGCAGGATTAGGGCCAACTTCCTTCATCTGCCTTCTGCGCGCTTGATAGAACTTCCAAACTAATTCAGGATCAGCTTGCCAAGCCTGAGGTGTAGCAACATCTTCGATACGGTGATTTTCCCACAAGCCATCATTATCACGGAAGGTTCTGATGCCAGATTCTGCGCTGATTCCAGCCCCAGTAAGAACTACCACTTTCTTGTCACGCATGGCAAATTGTCTCAACTAGAGGTTCAAAAACTATACACTTTTCATTTGCTTTCGAACAAAAACTCTATCGAAAAAGAATATGAAATTCTCTCCCCCTTGGGGGGGAGAGATATTGAGAAAATCCTAAACTGAAATATAGAGGGATGTCAAAGCGTAGAACATGAAGGGGCGCTTTTCTGCTGTATGCATGGTTGCCGTAATGTTGACGACAATGCTCGGTGCTCCGCTTGCTGCAAGCGGAGAAGTGATGCAAGAAACTACCACAGTCAGTCAAGAAATTACTACCACAGAACCTCGCGATTATCCAAATGGCTGGACTCATCGCCCGGTTGTAGAAGTGTTCACTTCGCTGTCCTGTGCCCCATGTATGTCCAACTCTGAGCCACAAGTTATCGCAATGCATGAGTCATTGAAACAAGACAACTCACAGCCATACACCATCGTAACATTCCATCAAACAAATGGCGGTGCTGGTGATGACCCAACAGCAAGTCAGGAAGCAAAAGACCGCTACAATTACTATTCTCCAATCGGTACTCCAGACGGTGAAATCGATGGTGGCTACATCCAAAGTCAAGACCTGATGGCTTCGGTTGAAGAGGCTGGACAGCGCGAAGTAGCTCCTACAACTCTCAACGTTACACAAACCTACAACGGNGAAGGAGCATTCACAGTAACTGCAACTTTGGTCTACCTAGGAGAAGGATTCAATCCTGACCTNACAGACCCAACCGGAATNCCACAAGATATNGCAGANGGNGATACNNTAGATTACGAAATCCAGNTGTTNATGATTGAGCATGATGTCTATGCGTTCTCTTCCGAGCACGGTGGCATGGTGTTAACTCCAATGGTCTACAGAGGGAACGCTGGACAACCAGCAACCGGTAGTCTAGATGCAGGACAAGAAGCAGTAGTAATGGCTGAATGGGTTATTCCCTCTGAAATCGAGCACCCAAGTGGTCACGCAACTCCTGGTGTCATGCCAATGGACCCAATGGTCGTTCCAGGAAATATCGAAGTTGTTGCAGTCGTATATGACCAAAACGATGAGGCAAAATCCTCATCCCCAAATCCTAAGCAAGGATTGATTCGTGCAATCAATTCTGCAACACCTCGTTCCACCGCATATGATGCTGAAAATGAAATGCCAACGGTAATGCAAATCGATGAGACCATTACAGAAGGAAATGCGAATATCATGGCTTTCTTCGATGACGAAGACGGAATTGGTACTGCATCGGTATTCTACAATTATGAAAGTTCAAACTATACCGGAGAATGGTTCAGTCAGAATGTCGAAATCCAAGGCTCTGAAATATGTGATGATGAAGGTGTCTGCTACGCATATGGAGATGCGACAGGAACGGTTTCTATTCCTGCAGTCGAAGGCAAGGCAATTTACTACCAGCTTGCCTTTGCGGATGGAAAGCAGAATTACAACACCCATGATGTTCAATCCTTCGCAGGCGGAACTATCGTGACTCCTGCTCCACCGGGATTGAATTACGTATTGATTGGAGCAATCAGTCTAATCGTTCTAGCCTGTGGTGCATTCACAGTTTGGGCACGCATGCCTTACACGGGA
>PBXT01000053.1 GCA_002727695.1 Methanobacteriota archaeon
GATGGAAGAAGCTACTACAAACCAGGATTGCAACAAGTTAAGATTTCATGGGGCGATGGCACACCTGAAACATACATTACAACTGATCCAAACGACGAACACCAACATGGTTTGATTAGCCACTCATACAGTTCATCTGGAGAGTATTACATAGAAATGGAATTTGAAGACGAATATTCAACAACCCATACCGAATACATCAGGTACGACACTGACCAAGGATTCTGGCAAGATGACTCCGATTCTGAAGAAGGTGGATATTGGAACGGTTGGAAATGGGGTTCCGATTGTTACCTGAGCAGTGAGGAATCTTCTACTCCTTCTCCACAGATAATCGATAATTTCCTGACCGATGGTCCATTTGAAGTTGTTACTGAGCAAATAATCGATGTAAATAGTGAGGGTGAGGCAAGTCTAACATTTGTGCCAAACCACCCTGGCGTCTATCTGACAATTGTTCAATCCAAAGGAACCCTAGATAATGGCCAAATAAAGACCGGAATCGGTCTAAATTTCGCTTACATCACTAATGGCGACATAACAATGACTGGACTAGAACAAGTGACAACCTTTGCTGGACTACCGGTTTACATTGCAGATTCTGCAAACAATGGTTTGAACACGATTTCCGTTACTCCAAACAACGTTCCGTATGATGAATACAACGTATCGATTGGCGTAGCACCTCTGAAGTTAGATGTAGCATTCCCTGACATAGACTGGGATAGTATTTCAGACGAGGAAAGCTTTGAGATTGAATTCCAAAGCGGTGATACATCTAGGAATCAAGAGGTTCGTTTCGAAGCACCAATGTCTCTAATTGGAATGGCTGTGTTAAATCCTGAAGAACAGATTATGGCTGAAGCAATTCACTTTGGAATCGTCATTAAGGATCCAAGCCAATTGGACATGATGGGGACGCTGGGGCCTGGTCAAACAACAAATATTGCTCTAAGTTCTGAAGATGGAGAAGCCAATAGGATATTCGCAGTAGCAGTACCCAAGTTTGGATTTGACCCCGCTAGCATAGACTTCGCATCCTTCACCTCTTTGATTTACGATGGAATACGTGAAGATGTAGGATGGGTCGCTGAAAACGCAAAGTCAAGCCGAATGTGTGAATTTGTAGAATATAATTCCCAAAGTGCAATGTCTGGTGACGACCTTCGTCTTGAATTATCGTTGAGCCATAATTCCGATAACGAATATCGAATAACCGAAGGAGTGATCGATACATCAAATGTTCAGTTATTCGACTCTGAAGGAAATGAAATCTCACCAGATAGCCCATGGAGTGAAGACTACCCCGGCTCTGATACAATGATTGCAAGCTACATGGTTTCAGAAGGCGAATATGATTTGCATACAGGCACAGAAACAAACTCTGATTTCAAACTTGATGTTTATGAAGGAACTTGGATGGACGACACTAAATGTGGCGGTGACGCAGATGCCGATGATGCTTTCGAACTGTTTGATGATTTCTTTAGTGATGTAAATTCAATCGCTTGGGGAATTGGAAGCAGTGCAGACCTAACTCTGCCACATCTGGCATCCCCAACAAGTAACTACACTGTTCTAGCAATGGTGCAAAAGGGGTCTGGAAGTTCTGCTACCATTCATGCAGCAATAGGCTCACAAATCGCTGAACCTAATCCTGAGCCACTTGTAATGAAGGACTTGGCAATTGAATACATGCCACAAAACCCTTCAGCTGGAGACTCACTATTGATCACAGTCTCTGAACTAGAAACAGGAATTCCTGTCGAACTACTATCTGTAGTTGTAATCGGAGATGAATTCACAGAGTTTAGCGGTTTGACAAATTACAATGGTCAAATATCGTTCACTCTTTCCGAGGGGACATTCCTTGTCAGAGCCTCTGGAGGAATGTACAACCCAATTGATTTCACAATTGTTGTAACTCAAGATGGCTCCGAGGAACAGACTACAGAAGATACCGATGGAGATAATATTCCAGACATCTTTGACAATGACGACGATAATGACGGAGTTGATGACATAGATGACTTGTGTCCAGATACCCCTGCGGGTGATATTGTCGATGAAAACGGCTGTACTATNGGAAGTGATAATCAGAACGACGGTGGCCAATCAGGAGACGGTACATCTGACCTTAGCGAGTGCGAAGAATGGGAACAATTGAACCCTGATGCAATAGACACATCCCAACCAGGAAACGGNTGCCCATACTATGACGGAGAAACTGATGAAAAGGATACTACAAGNGACTCGTCAGAGAATAAGATTCTCGGCATGGCACCTTTGACGTTAGGTGCACTTGTAGCTGGATTGATTCTTGCTATTGTGGCTGCAACAGTCTTTGTCAGAAGAGGTGGCAGTAGCGATGATGGGGATTGGTATGAGCAAGAGAGCGCAATGTTTGATGAACCATACAAAACAATTCCTTCTGTAACCGTTGCGCCTGTTTCTAGCGCACCATCTAGTCCACCTCCTAGCCATCAAGGCTACATGCAAGATGGATACGAAGTATCTGAATATCCTGCAGGTAGTGGAAAATGGTGGTGGAAAGACCCTCAAAGCGGAACTTGGAGTGAATGGAAGTAGGGCCAATCGATTATCAATCAAGGCAATACCCATTGAATATCCTGTGAGGTGATGCTGTGCAACCAAAGGGCCCTAAGATTGCAATTTTGGTGTTCTTAGTTTCCTGTGCGGCCATTGCATTCATAATGCCTGTAGAGTTAATCCTAAACACAGATTCAATTTTTGAAGACCCTGCAAAAGAGAGGATTAAGGAAGAAGCGCTAGTTGATAATTACAAAGGACAGTTGATTCTCAAGATCAAACATGATGACAATCTTTCGGTGACTAGTAATTTTGAGGTTGTTCAGCAACTCATTCAATTAGAACAAGAATTGCTAGATGGAAGTAATCCAGACACATCATGGGAATATGATAGTACAATAATTACCAAACTAGAGACGCCATTCAGTGCATGGCAAGACGCATTTGAATCTAGAAACCGAAGTCTTGTGAATGCGAGTAAATGGTCAGATGTTCTTTCTCCAACAATAGATGGAGGATGGTGTGGTAATCAATCGACAACTGAAGAAATAGCAGCCTTTCAAACCACGATGCTTTTGCTACCAAAGGATTCCAACTTCGGCATAGCATGCCCTTCATTTCCGGGTGCATCTGAATTGACACCACCTGATTCTGATGAGATTTTGTGGATGATTTGGCTCGACTCATCGGATAAAGGAGCACCGGTAACCGACTGGAATACTCTCAACCTTTGGGCGGAAAAGGTGAGCGAAAATACCGATTTCGAGATTGAAGGTGTTGGAATCAATATGCTTTTCCAAAAATCAAAAAATATCGCAGAGGATGACCTTAAATCAATTCTTATCCCTTCAGCATTCTTCTTAGTAGCAGTAATGTATGCTATCATTCGAGACTGGAAGTTATGTGCTGTAACGCTTGGAAGCGTAGGCCTAGTAATAGTTGCAGAAATAGGTATTCTCTCAGCTGCTAGTGTGCAGATTTCAATAATAGACGCTATTGCATTCCCAATTATTCTAGCAGTTGCAGTAGATGGTGCCTTTTGGTACTGTAAATCATCAAGAAGTAGAGAAGAAGTTCGGTCGTTATTGCTACTAGCAATGGTTACTACATTAGCAGCAGTCTCACTTTCGATTTTTTCACCAATAAAGGCACAAAACACCTTAGCTTTGATGATGATGATTGGTATATTCCTAGACTGGCTGTTAACTAGATTTGTGCTCGAAGATTTCTACATGAGCAGGAGGGAAGATGTTTCGGTTACAAATGAAAATATCTTACTAAGCGACACAAACAAAAGAATTTGGGGATGGCCAGTTTGTCTAGCATTAATGGCTTTGGTAACTGCAATATCTCCACCAGGAGTCGAAGTATTTGACGTAAACCAATTCTTATCCGAAGATGACCCCGCCCTAGATGAGTTTGAAGAATTACAAAACCAATACCTCATTGCGTCAAGTACCGTAACATGGGTAATTATCGACGTTGAAGGTGACTCACACGCAGATTACCTCAAAGCCGTCAATATTCAGAAGCAAATCGGACANCATCCTAGTGTCATATCATTTGAGACTGGACTATACGAAACACCGCTCGTGATGGGAATGCCATANGGTTATGAAAGTCAAAATAACGCCACAATTGACTGGATTTCACAAACCAATGATGGCTCATCATTGCTTGACGACCATAGATTACAGTCCGACGGTGAAACTATCGCCCTTGTAATTGGAATATTCATAGATGGAGGGAATGCTAATGCTGCACTCGATTTCAAGGATGATGTATCAGATTTAGTCGATGATTATGAAACTGGATACACAATTGGTGGAGAATTGATTACAGGTGCCGCATTGGCAGAAGAATTTGATGATACTAGGATTTTCCAAATCCTCGCTGCAGGTTTCTGTGTTTTCTTAATTGCATTATTTGTATCTAGGTCTCCAACCAGAGCAATGCGCATTGCAGTAGGAACAATTGCNATCGGGGCGGCTGTGGACGGATTCGCAAGTATAATCGGTGAACGAGGCGTAAGCACTGCTCCCGCAGTACTTCTAGGCATGGGCTTCGCCGCTGACTACTTGTCTCATGCAAGTGCAGGTCACAAAGAAACAAAGAGTGACAACTTTGCTAGATGGGGCGCAGCAATCACCTCAATTTCGATATTTGTGCTACTAACATTCGCTCAATTCCCTCCTGCAAAACAAACTGGGCAACTTCTCACAATCAGTATCCTACTCTCTGTTGTATTAGCAACTACTCTCAAAGAAGTAGGGATATTGCATAAGCCAATTGATTGTGAAGAGTAGATTTTGCAAAGTTTCCTGATAAAGAAAGACTTTGTATTGTCAACCACGAAGGACGGAGTAAGGGATGAACATGGTCGATGAAGCAGACGTAAACATTGCACAGAAAGCGTGGGGCGACGGAATTGTGGCTATTGCAAGTGCCCACCATTCCGACGGGGATTACGTCGGTATTGCCCATAACCATGTAGAAACATTGTATGCATACGACATTGGTACAGTTTTATTCAAGCCTACTCTAGCTGTAGTTGAACAATTTCGACCAAACTTTGAGAGCGCTCTATCTTACTTCGTAGCCTCAAATAATGCATGCCCTGAGGACAAGGGATTTGCAATTAAGGGCTGGACTAATGTCAGGTTCGAAAATTCTGATATAATCCTCAAAGATGATTCTGCCATTGCAATGGGGAACTATTTCTTCACCACACCAGAAGGTGATGAAGTCAAGGTCGAATACACCTTTGGATACATTGTCGATTCATCAGGTAATCTCCGCATCAACTTACATCATTCTTCAATGCCAGCAACCAACTAATCCATATCGGTTATTTTTGATAATATTTTTTGGAAAATATTGTCAATCAATCTATATGCTTCCGGTCAATAGGCCGTCCATGTCGATTATATCCGCATACAATGAAGCCTGGGAAAATGGAGATGTAGAAGCTCTTGCAGAAATTATTCACGACGATTTCGTGTTCAATCCACATGTAGGTGGAATCACAATGGGCAAATCTGACCTTCTCGGTTTCGCTGGTTCAGATGGCGGACCAAGATCAGAAAATGACCGAATCCTATTCGAAAATGATACCGTGGGAGTCGCTCACTCTATCGTTCACTTCTCAAATGGTTCTGCTTCCGAGGCAGTCCTATCATTCATGAAATTCAAGGATGGTAAAATCGTCTCTATGGAAACAGGTGCAACACCACTTTCTGATGACTACAAACTTGTAGGCCAAGAATGAAATCTGAAACTCTGCGGATTTTCTAGAATGGAATACCGTGATTTCAAACGACTCGTTGTTTNGCAATCTTGGATTAATTCAACCACTAACATTCAAGAGGCTTCAGATTTAGGCTACATCATGGTAGAGATGCCATCTATCGGAAAGCGCGTCAAGTTAGTGGCCGATGGACCAGCTGGAAGTACTTCTCATGAAGGAGTGGTATTACCAGGAGCAGCTCAAGACCACATCACAATAAAATTAGCCAATGGATACAATGTTAGCTATCCATTTGACATGGTTAAAGCCATTGAAGAGATAGGCGATTCAAACACTTCCGATTCGGCTAATTTATCCATCGAACAGAACCAAGACTTACCCAAAGTCACCATCATCCACACCGGTGGAACTATCGCATCAAAAGTCGACTACGCCACTGGTGCAGTAATTGCAAGATTTGAGCCTGAAGAATTGCTAGCAAGCGTCCCAGAGATTCTAGAAATCGCAAATATCGATGCCAAAAAGATTGGCAACATGTGGTCAGATGACATCAGACCAGTACACTGGAATATTATGATCGATGCATGTCAAGAGGCGTTTGATTCTGGTTCAGTTGGTGTTGTGATAACTCATGGAACCGACACACTTCATGTTAGTGCTTCAGCGCTATCTTTCGCTTTTGCTGGAAATGGAGGGAAGCCAGCAGGTAGGATTGTTTTCACAGGTTCACAGAGGTCGTCAGATAGAGCATCCTCCGATGCGACTGAAAACTTGCTCTCTGCAGTATATTGGGCGGCAAATGGGCCAGATGTTTCTGGAGACGGTGATGCTGCAGTAACAGTGATGCACGCTGGTTCGGGAGACGGAGTTTGCGCAGTAAGCCCTGGAGTAGGAGTTAGGAAAATGCACTCGACAAGGAGAGATGCTTTCCAAATGGTGAATGGCGAAAGAATCAGTGAAATTACAATATCCAGAGATGGACTTAGCCACACACCTGTTTCTAAACCTCAAAACAGAGAAGTCGCCAAACCCACAAAGTATGACACTTCTATCAAAATCGCTCAATTCATCGCGGGCCCCCACATGTACTCTGACCTTATTGAGGCTGCCCAGAAGGCCGACTACTCGGCCATTATCATTCACGGCACGGGATTAGGACACCTACCTATTGAGAACTCAAACGGTGATGCACCAGAAAACGATGAACTTGCCAATGCCATCGAGCACTCTTCTATTCCTGTAATAGTAGCTAATCAATGTATCAATGGACCAGTCGATTTGAATGTTTATTCCAAAGGTAGAAACCAACAAGAAATCGGGGTATTAGGCCATGGCTCAACCGCATCACCTGAAGCATTACTAGCCAAGGTTCACTGGGCCTTATCCAATGGCAAGGACCTGACAATTTTATCAGAAAACCTGTGTGGAGAGAACGAATCTTCTCTCATGAACTAACCGTTTCAATCAATAACCGNAAAGGAGTGGAAGAAATCATGTCAAGAGATTCCAGCGACGCTCTTGAGGACTTGAGGTACCGTCGTGAAAAAGCCCACNTGGGTGGTGGTATCAAGAGACAAGAGAGCATTCGTGCATCCGGTAGAGGCACTGCTCGAGACAGAATTCGCAATCTCTTGGACGAAGATTCCTTCGTAGAAATCGACACCTTCCTCACTCACAGAACATCCGACCATGGAATGTTCATGCATGAGACTCTTGGAGACGGCGTGGTTTGTGGGCACGGTACTGTTGATGGAAGGAGAATCTATTGTTTCGCACAAGATTTCTCTGTGCACGGTGGCTCTATGGGCGAAATGCACGCCAAGAAAATCTCCAAAGTTGTCGAAATGGCCGAGCGCTCTAAAGTGCCAATCGTTGGAATTTGGGACGGCGGCGGGCAGCGTGCCCAAGACGGAGTTGCATCACTTGGCGGTACTGGCGAATTGCTAGACAGGCTGGTTCAGTGTTCAGGACGCATACCGATGATCTCACTGGTCTTGGGACCCGTAGTTGGCGTTTCAGCATTAGGAGCCAGCCTAGCAGATTTCACAATCCTAGGTAATGAGCATGGACAGCTATTCATGTCCTCGCCATTGGAAACACCAGAATGCATCAATGGAGAGGTCGATGCTGAAGGATTAGGTGGAGCAACATTGCATGCAAGTCGTTCAGGGATTGCATGTCTGATTGCCGACGATGAGGAAGAGGCTTGTGCGCTTGCGGCAGACATACTTGGATTCCTACCGGACAACAATTTGTCAAGTCCGCCTGTAGAATTAACAGCGGATGACCCGGCTAGACTTAACCCAGAACTTACCACATTAGTTCCTGATAATCCAAATCGACCTTATGACATGGTAAAAGTCATTGAAGAAATTGTTGATGATGGCATATTCATGGAATTATTCAACTCCTATGCAGAGAACATAATCATTGGGTTCGCTAGGCTCGATGGCAAAACCATAGGGGTTGTAGCAAACCAACCCAAGGTATTAGCAGGATGTTTAGACATAGATGCATCAATCAAAGCTGCAAGATTCATTCGAACCTGTGACGCTTTCAACATACCCCTAGTTACCTTCGAAGACGTTCCTGGTTTCCTACCGGGTGTAGTCCAAGAATGGGGTGGCATTATTCGCCACGGAGCAAAGTTACTCTTTGCGTATGCAGAAGCGACCGTTCCAAAAATGACTTTGGTTACACGCAAGGCATACGGAGGAGCCTATCTCGCTATGAGTTGTAAGCACCTTCAATCAGACTACAATATTGCATGGCCAACTGCAGAGCTAGCAGTTATGGGAGCAGAAGGTGCTGTAAATATCATCCACCGAAGAGAAATTGCTGCTGCGGATGATGATAAGAAAGAGGAGACTAGGTTGCAATTAGTCGAGGAGTACAAATCGAAGTTTGGCGACCCATATGTCGCTGCTCGCAACGGTTGGCTCGATGACGTCATTGAACCAGAAGAAAGTAGAATGAGGCTTATTCGCGCACTCAGAATACTTTCATCAAAGCGAGAATGGTCTCCACCAAAGAAACACGGGAACATTCCATTGTGATCAGTTCTTTCTTGAGAGCACCATATATCCAAGAAGCAGCAGAATTACAAGNCCTAAGCCAATAGGCAAAATCCATTCACCTACCTCAATTTCTGATTCAGCGTTGTCCTGGGAATTGGATGATGCTACAACCTCAAACTCTTGAGATACGGTATTGGACCAAACCTCTGCACCACTATCCCACACTTTGACTTCGATGGTGTGAAGTCCAACTTCAGGAGACATTGACGTGGTTAGACAAGTTAGCAGAGACGCCCCAGTGCATTCAGTTCCAACCTCAATTGACTGATTGTCTAATTTAACTGAGTAAACCAAACCCATATCTCCATCTTTATCTGAAATAGTCCACAATATTGAAACTGTATTTCCATCAACATCAATCGTTGAAATATCTACAAACGGTAGGTCGGGTACAGATTTGATTTTGACATCTAAGGTGGCGGAAATCGTACTGTTACCATCGCTAACATCAATTGTGTAACTCGCTTGACCAAACAAATCTGGATTGCCTGCTAGTAACAATTCACTTCCTGACAATGAAAATCCAATAATTTCAGACTGCCCTGAGATTGAGTATACAAGGTCGTCATTGTCGACATTAACTGTGTAATTATCAAGCTCGATAGTTAGCAAACCATCCTCGTCCATCTCTACCGAGATAGTTTCAGTAGTGAATTGAACAGGGTCATCCACAGCCTCGATATTAATTGGAACAAAGATTTGCAGATGCTCAGTAACCCCGTCAGAGACGTGGAACTCGATTAATTCAGCACCGTACCAATGAGTTTGCGGGTCGATTAAAACCGTTGAAAGTGAGGCATCTATTCGAATTCCTGGATATTCTCTTGCGACATCAACAACAAGCGGCTCTCCTTCAGGGTCACTAACATATTGAGCGAAATCAACAACAATGCTGCTACCATCTTCAATCGATTGTTGTTGAGGAATTGTGTCAATCTGAACAACTGGGTCATTTACAGGTAGGACAGTGACATTCGTGGACAAATTAACAATTTCATCTGAAGTTGCTATTGTCAATTCGATTTGGACAGTACCATCCCACTCTTGGTCNGCTACATGTGNAATAGTCATTTCAGTGTCTGAAATCTCTACAGNAAGACGACTCTCATTATCGTCGATTAAATTCGCTCCCAAGAATACGATCTGCTCACCATCTGGGTCAGTAGCAAAANCTTCTGCTTGCACTGTGACAAATGAGTGCTGGTCCAAACTAATCTCAGGAATCGGTGAGTTGAGTTGCATTGGCATTCCGATTCGATTGATGAAAATGTCAAGCCAATCTGAGAATGAATGGTCTTCTACCCTAATTTCAACCAGTGATGGACCCGGCATCAATGATGAACCGTTAACATCGCATGTTGCAGAGCCAGCAGCCAGTGAACCGGCTACAATTTCTCCACTCGCTAAAATACAGGAAACATTCCCTGAAGCAGGACTACCATCACGCATAGTTACATCTGCAGAAACTGTAAACGATTGGTTCAGCATTACTGATAACAAGGAGGAAGTTATGTTCTCCATCTTGTAGAGTCTAGAGCGGCTTAGATCTTCATCTATGTAAGATTCTGAGTCAGAGGAAACTGATTTGTCTTCACGATTGAATGCTATCTGATAGGCGGAATCATCACCCTTGAGGGATAGATTCAGGTAAGGTAAAATGTGCTTTAGCGCATGGCTCTGTTGTCCATCACGACCCATGTTATCATCGCCATCTGCTAACCTTTCAAAGAAGGTGTCACTCTCCTGATAGCCGATATGATTGGCCCCTAAAGGATGCATAATCTGCCATGCACCTGGCCAATCAACCAAGTAGGACATTACATTATCATCAGCGGGCGCGATATCATCGGTTGTGCCTGTTAAGAACAGAGCTGATGAAGGCCTGGACAAGATTACATCTCCAGAATGTTGAGTTGAACTACCATCTAGACCAAGGCCAAATAATCCATCGATTTCGTAGTTACTGCTTTTCACAATTTCAGCAGCAGTGTGTGCCCCAGTACCGTGTCCGGAAAGTGCGATATGGTTCAATGCAAACATATTCACGGCATCTGGAACGGATTCTTGAGAACCATTATTCCATCCAATTAGTTGGTATTCAATGGCATCCCAATCGGTATTATCTTCAACTACTAGAGTGATGTATCCCCAATTGGATAAGCCTTCTTGCAGCCAAACATATTGGTCAACATCTTCACCATCATCAGCATAGAAAACCACTACTGCGAAGGGACCATTCTGTGCCATGTTTATCTCTTCACCATCACCGACTGCAGGATAAGATAAACGATATTCTCCAATCTTTTCACTAGCCTCGATTTGCCAACCTACGAATGCTGAGTTCTGTCTTTGCGGAGGGAAATCTTCAGCTAAAACAGTCGGCAACAAAAGAATTGCAACTAAGATAACTGCCCGTTTCATTCGAGTTGCACCTCCACCGCAACTAGTCTAGTCAATAGTAATGAAAGCGAAGGTAGGTGTTCAGAGTATTTTGGCGCCCATAAATTCGCCCACGAATGTAAGTGTTGTGCGCATAGCAGCCATCTACCATCAGCGTTCTTCGAAAGATAATCAATTCGAGACTCAAAATCTCCTTCCATCTTTTGATATCTAACGGAAATATCTCCACCATCGTCATCAAAATTAATGCAGAACTTAGGTTCTTCATCACAGAGATTCCATGGGCCGTCCTCATCCAAGAGACGCTTGCCACCAACCTGCTTTACTCTGCCACCATTCTCACTCCAAGCAGCAGCGACAGAACGAGCAGTTCCTCCGCCTCCAGTGATTCCGAGTACNTTTTCAAAATCATATCCAAATGCATTAGCGACCATGCACATACCTGGGCCATCACTCGATGCAGCCCACCAAGAGATTCCATCCCACCGAAGGGTATTGACAGAACGAATTTCCATTGCGTTGTCAACACACTTGACCGCTGCTGCAGATAATTGGTGCTTCAGAGGAGATGTGAGCGAGAGCCATACTTCATCATCATCGAACCTCTGAGAGGTTGATTCTGTTTTCGCTAGCGTAGCATCTGGCAGGCGTGAGTCGCCTTCTAGGTAATCCATGCTGACATTTACAGCCCTATCGAGTAACGTGTTTGCTCTGAATTTGCCCAGCGGAGAACCCACCAAATCCCAATCAGGTGGAGATGGCAATGCGCCTGCATAACCCCATGCTAATGCGTTCTCTACACCTTCTGTAGGGATTACCACTACGCCTTTGAGACCTGGCAATTCAACATTATCTGTACGAGATAGGTGTGCATGGACTATAGCGGTTAATACAGGAGATAATGAATGTTCAATCGGATAGCCCGCAACTCCGTGACGAACCTTCCCCATGGCGCTTAACTATGGCTTCCAGTACTTGAATAACCCTATATTTAGAGCGGGAAAACATGGGCAGATTGTGGTAATTCTCAATAAGGAGTATGCTGTGAAAGTACCATGGCGGTCGCTGAGAGGGGCTCTTTCCTCTGGTTCATGATGGCTGTTACTCAGATTTGGCTTTCTCTAAAACTGATGGAACAAGTTGACGGTGCAATTACTACTTTGTTCGGTACGGGAGCTGCAGCATGTTTCGTTCTCGGATTAGTAGTTTTTAGACAAGAACAAAGAGATCTTCTACTCAACCCAATGAAGAATATGCAAAAGGAAGTGCACACAGACCAGATGGCCAAACAAGGAAAGGGCGTCGGATTTGGAATAGGAATGTGGATTCTTACCATCTTAATCAGTTCTATCTTTTTCTGAGTGAGTTAGATGGTTGGCAATGCTTCTGACGAATTGTTCAGTGGTTTTTGGCCTATAATGCGTCGCTTTCTTTTCGCTTTCCTACCGCTGTGGGTATTCCTAATCGCTTATTCAGCAAATATTAATGTCATAATCTCAGCAATACTTGCCGGAGCCTCTGTGTCTTTAGTAGCAATCTATGAAAAAAAGAAAATATTGTCTGAAAATGACAAGCAGAGTGACGGCAATAAGGTCATTAAGTAAGGAATACAGGACAGGATGGGGTCGCAATGGGTCTTTTCGAGTGGATTGCTGACTTGTTCGGGTTTACAGCCCCTTCAGTTATCGAGATTATTTTCGTATGTTGTGCCGTTTTCGGTTCACTATTCTTCATCCTAATGATGGTACTAATGCTTGTTGGAGACATCCTTGGTGGNGTAATAGATACTGCATTTGACACCGATGTCAGCATGGATAGTACTCTAGCATTCGAATTATTCAGCCTACAAGGAATTGCTGCTGGAATTATGATGTTCGGATTGACCGGAATGTTTGTTATTTCAGCCACAGACCAAGAAATCATCGCTGTTATTTCTGGAGGTTTCGCAGCTGGAGGTTCCCTTTACATGGTGCGGTACATGATGCAAGGAATTTCTAATTTGCAAGCAGATGGAACAATGAAGCATTCTGATGCTGTTGGCTCCAAAGGACATGTTTATTCTCGAATCAGACCCAATGAGGAGGGTGAAGTCCAAGTCGCAGTTGATGGAACTCTACGCACCCTACTAGCAAGAGGTAGAGACAAAACAAAACTAATTCCAAGTGGCGAACTTATCAGAGTCGTCGATGTCATCGGTTCAACCCTAATCGTTGAGCCGCTAAGTGAGGGTGATGAACTATCATCAGAAGAAGAGTAAGGTGAAAAATATGGATACTGGAGTAACATTATTCCTGCTTATTGCAGGTTTTGGACTGATTTTTGCGTTCGGAATTATATTGCTTGTAACAAGATACAAGCGATGTGCATCTGACGAAATCCTCGTCGTTTATGGACGAGTTGGAGGAGGAAAAGCCTCGAAGTGTATTCACGGAGGTGCTACGCTAGTCTGGCCATTGATTCAGGATTGGAAGAAACTAAGCCTTATTCCAATGACCATTAACATTCCATTGACGAATGCTCTTTCGCAAGAGAATATCAGAATCAACGTTCCATCAACATTCACAGTAGGTATCAGTACAGACCCTCTAATCATGAATAATGCTGCTGAGCGTCTTCTACACCTACAACCTAATCAGATAGAATCAATGGCTTCAGAGATTATTTTCGGACAACTGCGATTGACTGTTGCGTCTCTAACCATTAGACAGATCAACGCAGACCGTGACCGATTCTTTGAGTTAATTCGCGAGAACGTTGGTCACGAACTCAACAAGTTGGGATTGAACCTTATCAACGTTAACATCACAGATATTACTGACGATTCTGATTTCATTGAGAGTATTGGACAGAAGGCTGCTGCAGGTGCGGTTAACGCTGCTAAAGCAGATGTTGCTGCTGCAAACCGTGATGGTGACATTGGACAGGCTGAAGCTAACAGAACTCGTGACATTCAAGTTGCAGAAAACCAAGCAGCCGCTGAAATCGGTAAGAAAGGTGCGGTCGCTTCACAAAGAAAGGAAGTTGCAGCCCTAGAAGCAAATGCAATTGAAGGAGAAAACTCTTCCAGAGCAAGTATCGCAGAATATAACGCAACACTTGCAGAAAAGGAAGCGGAAGCAATGCAGCGTGCTGAAGTCGCTCGCAGAACTGCAGAAATGGAAGTTCAGAAGGCACAGTATATGCTAGAGCAAGAGAGACTGAAGGCTGAAGAAATTGTCCGTGAAGAGATCGCTAAGACTCAAATCGAGATTGCTGCAGAAGCAGAAGCGGAACGCCAGCGCCGTGTCGCAAGTGGTGAAGCAGATGCTGTACTAGCAAGGTACCGTGCTGAAGCGGAAGGTGTACAAGCTGTTCTAGAAGCAAAGGCGGCTGGTTATTCGAGTCTAGTTGCTAGCGCCGGTGGCGATGCAAAGGCTGCTGCAACCCTACTAATGGTTGAGAAGATCGAGGAGATCGTTGCACGCCAGGTCGAAGCAATCTCCAACTTGCAGATAGACAAGATCACCGTTTGGGATTCAGCAGGCGGAGGCAGTGGGGAAGGTTCCACTGCTAACTTCGTATCTAGTCTGATCCACTCACTGCCTCCAGTCCACGATGTGGCAAAGATGGCAGGTGTAGATCTACCAGATTACTTGGGAAGCATGAAAGAGGAATGAAACCGCCTTTAGCGGTCCCTAANGGGACCGTGGTTTCAAAAACCCTCTAAGACGCCAAGTTTCCATGCAGAGCGACCTCGAGATTGCTAGAGCTGCAGAAATGGAAGACATTTCGGCCATTGCTTGGAAACTTGGAATAGGCGATGGAGAACTAATGCCAATGGGCACTGGTAAGGCGAAAATCACTTGGCAAGCGCTGAAGAATAGGATATCAAAGCCTCAAGGTTCCCTAATCCTGGTAACCAGCGTAAACCCTACTCCATTCGGCGAGGGGAAAACTGTGACAACTATTGGTCTAACTCAGGCTCTCAACCGAATCGGTAAACGTGCTACTTGTGTAATCCGTGAACCTTCCATGGGTCCTGTCTTTGGAATCAAAGGTGGCGCAGCAGGAGGTGGACTCTCTCAAGTTCTACCGATGGAAGACATCAACCTTCACTTTACGGGAGACCTTCATGCAGTCACAAGCGCTCACAATCTGCTCTCATCAATGATTGACAACCATCTAAAACATGGTAATGAGCAAAAAATCGATTCTGCAAGAATCATCTGGCCAAGAGTTGTCGACCTCAACGACAGGTCTCTGCGAAATGTGACAGTCGGTCTTGGCGGTCCTGCAAATGGAATTGTCAGAGAGGATAGATTCGACATTACTGCTGCGAGTGAAGTAATGGCAATTTTGGTATTAGCCAAAGACTACGCTGACTTACGAAGAAGGCTTGGCGAGATTGTAATCGGCCAGAGAGTCGATGGCACACCAGTCAAGGCAGAAGATATTGAAGCAGCAGGAGCAATGAGTTTGCTCTTGCGTGATGCATTCTTACCAAATCTCGTTCAAACTCTGGAAGGTGACCCTGCATTCATCCATGGTGGTCCATTCGCAAATATCGCCCATGGTAACTCTTCGATTATTGCAGACAGATTAGCGCTAAGCGCTGCTGATTTTGTCGTTACAGAAGCAGGATTTGGTTCAGACATGGGTGCTGAGAAATTCATGCACATCAAGGCTGCAAACTCTGGTAAATCCGCTGATTGCGTTGTGATGAATGTGACTGTCCGCTCAATGAAACTCCACGGAGGAGCATTCGGAGATAGAGCCGCAAGAAGGCCTTCAAGGGAAGAAATCGAGAAAGAAGATGTGGAGGCTGTTCGCACTGGAGCACAAAGTAACCTTGACCGCCATATCAAAAATATGACTCAATTTGGAATGCCGGTCGTAGTCTCAGTAAATCGATTCGCTAGTGACACTGATGCAGAATTAGATTGCTTGATTGAATGCGCTAGAGCATCAGGTGCTGCTGATGTGTGCTTGACTGAAGTCCACTCAAAGGGAGGGGCTGGAGGTGCACCACTGGCTAAGGCAGTCGTTTCATCATGTCACGACCATATTGCCGCAGGAAGGCCATTTACTCCTTTATTCAACAACAATGCACCTATTGAAGAAAAAGCACTACGGGTTGCAACAAGAATCTACGGTGCAGATGGAATAAACATTCATGCAAAGGCTGACCGTCAATTGAAACAAATCAAATCTTGGGGCTACGGCAGCCTTCCGGTTTGTATGGCAAAAACCCAGTATTCGTTCAGTCACGATCCTAACCTTCTAGGTGCTCCTTCAGGATTTGAAATACCAATTCGTGAGTTTAGACTGAACGCAGGTGCGGGCTTCGTAGTTGCCGTCCTAGGTGAAATCATGACAATGCCTGGACTGCCCAAGCGTCCCGCCGCTGCTGACATGGATATGGACGAAAACGGTAATTTGCTCGGCGTATTCGGGTGAACTGATGCAAGTACTCAAGCGCGAGTTCGGCCTATACCGAGTTCGCATAGACTGTGAAGATGACCTTTGGACATTAGCTAGGCTATGTGTCAAAGGCCGCAGTATTGGAATGCTTGGTGAAAGACGNGACCAGACTACTGCAGGCCAAGAAGGNGGNAGAGCAAAGGCTGCTGAAAGAAAGAAGATGTGGATCAAATTGGCAATTGANTCAAACGAATTCCANACTTTCGCAGATACGCTAAGNGTTCANGGAATAATCGAAGAGGCNCATTTCGACATCGGTAGNCACCATACTCACATTGTAGAGGTTNGAGATGAAGTNGAACTAACTTCNCANNATGAATTCCCNAAGGTTGACCACGACCTAATTGCNCAAGCATGNTCNAACAGTGGCAAAGCGAAAGTGGTTATTNTAGTGGTNGAATCTGATGANGCNATCCTCTACGAAGTNACNGGTAGAGGNATCAGAGAAGTNTCNACTTGGACNATGCGAGGNGGAGGNAAATACACCGGNGCAAAGGTTAGCGANGGTGTNTCAAAATCATTNTTCGAAAAAATCTCCAANGAAGCNAACGATTCNATNCCNGAAGGAACNCCTATCGTNATNTGTGGNCCNGGNCATGCTNGNGAAAAATTNGCNCCTCTAATCAACGGACCNAAGAAACTNATCGCTACNAGCATGGGTGGAAGGGGNGCTGCTAACGAAGTCATCTCNGANGGATTNGCNGGAGATGTNCTTTCAGAACATGCNGTNGTGCAAGAAACNGCNNTNCTGGAAGANGCNTGGATGAGAATCTCTACNAATGGTGCTGTAGCATATGGTGAAGAAATGATTNCNAAGGCTTTGGAAGAAGGNGCNATTGAAACATTGNTAATCAGTGCNGATTTGGTTCGNGAAGCGAAATGGGAATCGGTNGTCAGNNCTTTGGATGAGATAGGTGCTAAACTCGTTCANTGTTCAACCGACCATGATGCNGGNGANCANNTGCTTGGAATGGGCGGAGCTGTNGCATTACTCAGATTTAGGGTGTGAAAATGTACAGTAGATGGTTCCACGAAGTGGAGGGTGACCTCCGTCAAGAAATGAAGGGCCTAAGATGGCTATTGATTCGTGAACAAGACTTGGCCAATGCCACATCAGCATGGATGTTCGCTGAACTTGATGGAACATTAATCGCAATCGACCATCGTGGTTCTGAGTTCAAATCGGGAATCCATAATCGTGCTATTCACCTTCTATTGGTCGACCATGATAATGGAATCACTGGTATCACCAAGGTAGTCACAGAAGGTGAACTTGAGGACCATTTGTGGTAATCAAGCGAATGGAATCGATACCGATTTGTGAGT
>PBXT01000054.1 GCA_002727695.1 Methanobacteriota archaeon
TGCCGGCTTCTTTACCGACTACATCTTCTGCAAGTAAAGCGATTAATCTGTCAGGATAAACGAAATCACCGTTTTCATCAACAGCTCCAATTCTATCTCCATCACCATCCGCGCCTAGGCCCATTTCACATCCGTTTTCAGTTACAACTTTGGCGAGATCTACCATGTTGTATTCTCGAGTAGGGTCTGCTCCATGATTAGGTTCAGTATTGTCCCAATCGCAGTATAGGTCGATATGTTCAGCTCCAATCATATCCAACAATTTTGACATTGCTGGACCAGGAACTGCATTTCCGCAATCAACTGCAACTTTGACTGGTCTAGCTAATTTTCCAGTGGAGGCAACTATTGCCTCTAGATACGTATCTTCGTGAGGGTGGTCAATACGCTCTCCATTTCCATCTTTGAAATTTCCAGCCAAGAACACATCCTTCAATTCTTGAATTTCTTCACCTGCTAGAGGTAGAGTACCTCTGCACATTTTGAATCCATTATGCGTAGGCATAGGAAGGTGAGATGCTGTGACCATTACTCCTCCATCAACTTGTAACGTCCAACAAGCGTGGTACAAGCAACCAGTCGATACGATTCCTAAATCTAGAACTTTTACTCCCGAATCAACCAATCCTTGGATAAGGTTAGATGCATAACCAGGGCTTGATTCACGAATATCTCTGCCAACGGCAAAAGATGAACAGTCAAGGTATGCCGCCATTGCACGACCTAGTCTGTATGCGAACTCGTCAGACAACTCTTCCCCTGACAAGCCACGGATATCGTAGGCCTTGAAGCAGTGTGCTGGCCACTCTCCCATATTGTAGGCCTGCGGGTCTTCTCGTATGTATTTCATCTCCTTGTGAAAAATGAGATTGTCAATGATAACGTTAGGAGAATCCCCCATTCTAGGAGGAGTTCATTCCACCATGCCACCGCTGTCAAGGCGGTTAGAATTGGAACGCCAATTTTCAGTAATTTAGGCCAAGTTAGCAAACCTCTTGGTTCTTCTTCGAGGTAAGGTGTGCCTGGCATTAATCTCACTCATCAAAGGTTATTGTCTATTGCCTGAACTACAATCTCTACTTTCGCACCAGCGGGCAACGCTCCCGCTTCGAATGCGGCTCTAGCGGGCTTAATTTCCATAGATTCGACCCAAGCGCCNTAGACTTCGTTCATCTCTTGGAAATCACCAATNTCATCCAGCAACACNTGTGCAAANCACACAGCATCCTTTGTTACGCCAGCGGCCTCNAGTAAAGCATCAATTTTCGCAAGTGCTCCAGCGGTTTGTGACGCGGTATCNTCGCCTGCTTCTACGTCAATTTGGCCGGATAGCCAAATCATTCCATTTGCCATCACTCCGGGAGTGTAAGGTCCGTACAATTTGCTTCCAGGNACNCTAATCGCTTTCTTCGCCATGACACGGGCACTAAACGGTGGCACATCAAAATAGCCCGTCACTTTCGATGGTACATGGCGACTGGTTGGGTGATAGATCATCCCGCACATGCTCGCCTTTTAGCTCCATTAATGCGGGAGTTATCTTCGGTGGATGATGTCATCATTGCGTGTGATAGAGTCGAAGTACGCTCGATGATCGAATATTGTGATGGTCACTTGCCTCGTAGGAAGACGGTTTGGGTTCCTAGGCCCGTGGGTAAAGGTAGATGGAAGAAAGCTTGGAAGCGCAGCAGAGCATCGAAAAAGGCTCTCAAAAATGTATCAAAAGTTGTCAGCATTGGTGCGCCTCTAGAATTGAGAGTGGCCCCTCGTAAAGCAAAAANAATCTACATCACAGATACTGAAATCAACCATTTAGCACACNGATTAGCAACACCGACAGACGTCATTATTCCCAACCATTTCATCGATTCATTAGCCGGTCCGTTGATGAAAAAGAAATGCAATTTTCATCGAATAGATGGTTTGCATGGCCACGTTCACCTACAACCTCACATGAGGCCATCTTCAATCTCTGACCCTCCAAAGATTCTGACCAGGAGATTGCAAGGTGATGGAATCCACGATAGTGATGAGATATTATCGATTCCAGAGGATTGGTTAAATGGTTTAGATCTGAGTTACGCTGATGAAAATGAGGTTGATGGAAATCCTTGGGATTTAACCACAACCATGTCGGGTATGGATGGAGTCATAACTCAGTCCGTGACTTTGGCTAGTGAAGCCGTTTTACTTGGACTTCCAACATTGCTGGTTAGTAAAGCATGTAGAGGATTCTTGGACAGATTAGTGAATGATGGATATCCATTATTCATTGCCAAAGAACACGATGAATCAATTCTAGCTGCTTGGCTTGCTGGCATCCATTTGACCGATGCTTTAGAAGAACCAGGTTGGCCAAATACTAGGCTAGAGATTCTTGAACTCCTCAAGGATTGAAAGATGGTCACCCGCCATTTGCTTGACCTGTGAAATGTCATACCATTCAGCACTGGCTGCATCGTCTCCCGCAGTCGGTTCTCCATCCGCAGAAACGACATATGCAATCGAAATTACATGCCCCCTTGGGTCTCTATTTGGGTCACCCTTGACACAGAGCAATCGCACTACTTCTCCATCAAGGCCGCATTCTTCTTTCAATTCGCGGACTGCAGCAACCTCAGGGTCCTCTCCCTTGTCAACGAATCCGCCCGGGAATGCCAACATGCCTTTCCAAGGTTGTTTACCTCTGCGAATCAGCAGCACCTTCCCTTCTTTGACAACAACAGCATCAACGGCCAAAGATGGCTGTGCCCACTGGCCACATTCATCACAAGCAGACATTCTATTCACCAAATCTTCGCCTACGTGCCTGATATGTTTGAATGGCTTTTAGCAACTCTTTCTTAGAAAAAGATGGCCAGTAAACATCGGTAAAGTACAGTTCAGAGTAAGCCATTTGCCATAGTAAAAAATTGGATATTCGCTCTTCACCCGAGGTGCGAATAACAAGGTCAGGGTCCGGCATTTCTGCTGTGTAAAGTCTGCGACTAACCTCTGCCTCATCGATTGAATCTAGAGATAAATCCCCAGAGGAATGGTCTTTAGCAATGCTCTTTATTGCCCCTAACATTTCTTCGCGACTGCCGTATGCGAGGCAGACTGTGAATGTGTAGTTGTCATAGTCCGAGGTTTTCTCTTCCGCATAAGTAATTGCTTCATTAACTGACTCAGGAAGGAGTTCTCTCCTCCCGATGATTTGGACTTTGACTTTGTTTTCATGAATTCTTTCATCATCAGCAATGTCCTTGAGTCCCTCAACATAGAGTTTGAACAGCCCTTCTAATTCGTTTGCCGGTCGATTGAGATTTTCTGTAGACAACGCGTATACTGTGAAATAATCAATCTCCAATTCGAGTACCCAGTCAAGAACTTGTTCTAACTTCAGTTTGCCCATTTTGTGCCCTAAATCGGTTTTGAGAGCTTTAGACCAAGCGAATCTACGATTTCCATCCATGATAATTGCTAGATGGTTGACTTTCTCTGGATGCTGTTTGACTTCTCGAAGTAATTTCGACTCTACCGCACTACCGAGTACATCACCGAGGCGATTACTGATACCCATCTCATCGCCCCCTCTGTCCATCCCATCCACTTCAACCGTTTGAGTTAATCCCCACCGACCCTTCGGCCCTAACATGGAGGGTCGACCATGGTGGCCGAAAGGTGTCGCTCTGAGTCACGGTGATGACTCAATCACGACTTCCTGGGGCACGACGCCATTGCACATTCCCGAAGTTTCTATCGAATGGTGGAATGGTCTCGAGGGGGCCTGGGGCGACTGGCCACAGGCCCAGAAAATGGAACTGATCAAGGAAACTAGAATCGGAATGTGGTACGATATTGGTGATTACAAGGCATTGATTGTACCTATTCCGACAGGAAAGCAAACCTCTCGGCTTTGGAGAAATCCCCAACTTAGACATGCATTAGATGCTCATTTGCTACTTCCCTTTGCTGGATTTGATAGAGATGGAGATCACATTTTGGTTTATCCAAAAACAGATGCAGCAGAAGTAACAGCAGAATCATTGGCAGAACTTCACAAGACTCTAATCAATGGTAACTGGGATACACCTCAAGATGAGTATGGCTGGAATGATAGGCTGAAAAAAGTAGAGGACACTCTGAAAACCAATACTTTGTGGAGAGCACCGCACAGTTACAATACAATTGGAATTCCACGTTTCGAACTTGATGGAATGATGCCAGTTCCAATTCCATTCAGTGAGGCTATGCTTTGGAAAAACGACACAAATCTTCCAATGATTCGTCAAGCGCTCAAACACAACGTTTTGCTAAAGTGGCGAAAGTTAATGCCTGGAAAATATTCAGGAGAAGATGTGATGAGAACTGCAACAGGAGGAATTGCTCACATCAAGTACGATCTAAATCTGTTGGATAAAGCTGAAGCTGTTGCTTTCGGATTAGATTCAAAAGAAATCGATGAATACCTATCCAAAGTGGATCGATTTCAGGCCAAATTAGGAATCATGCGATTGATGTTAATGGGAACGCCACTCGGTATTATTGGATTGATTGCCACATTTATGCTCGACAGAGCTGGAGAGATTAGTCAACCAAGTATCGGATACTGGACGTTCGCCATTATTTGGATAATTTCGGGAANAGCCTATACATTCACAGAACCAGATTGGCGTCAGGAACTGTGACGCCTTCTGTTATCATGGAAGTTCAAATTGTGAGTTTTTGCTAATTCCATTACCTCGATGAGGAATCCATCTCTTGCTTCTCTCTCTGCTTTACCACTGCTAATGTTCCAATAGATATTGCAGCCAATATCGATAGCATCAGGTCCCAATGTAGAAACTCTAGCAAACGAGTCTTCTTCTTTCATTGTCTTGTCATGTCCAGCGATTAAATCAGCAACACCGTCACAGAAATTTGAAACTTTTACTGGGTCGGAATTGATATCCAATTTGAAGATTGGCTGCCATCTCCTAAATCTGCGCTTACCCCAATTTTCAACTGGTGTATTTGCAAGATTNGCATTTGGCATTGTAACCACTGTATCCAGACTTGTTCGTATTAATGTGGTTCGCAGTCCAATCTCCATTACTTCTCCTTCAACTGAACCGATAACCACCCAGTCTCCGACTTGGAACGGCCTATCGAGAAGCACCGTAGTCGCACCGAAAATATTCGAAATGGTATCTTGGGCTGCAAGTGCCAATGCAAGCCCAGTAATTCCTAATCCTGCCACCATAGTGGTAAGGTCGAATCCAAGTGCGTCAGCGATGAATACCATTCCGAAAATAACGATTAGGAATCTCATGATGCTTTCCGCAGCAGAGACAACAGTTTTCTGTGACCCGTCAAGAACTCCATCATCATCTGTCCACATTACGAATGCATGAATTACGCCTACGAACCTGAATGCTGTTACAACGATTGCAACTACCATTACCAGCTGAAGAGTCGATTCCACCCATTTCATCTCATCGATAAGATACATTCCAGCCCAACAACCAGCAGCGACACCTAATGCCTTGCCTGAGTTAGATAGCGCTTCTTTTGCAACCTCACTACCGACGCTAACACTGCTGAATACTTTAGGCAAAATGAGACCGGTAATTTCTCTAACAATGAGAATTAAAATTACTAAAATGGAGGCCGCGATTACGCTTTCCATACTTATTCCATAGACCTCTTTGTCATGACCTGGTATGGCTTCGATTATTCCCTGCATACCAACCTCTGTGAGATTAAGGGTGATGTTGTTTTCGTATGGATTTTTAGAAAATAGCCCCCTAAAGGGGCTAATTCATTCACACGACGCTTTGAAGAGGGGGTGGGTGCTGGCCAAACCGGTAGCCATGCAATTTGAATCACGAAGGACTTCGCTAACGATTCTTTTACTACCCTTCCTACTCTCATTTCTGTCCCCTGCTGTAAGTTCAGCTTACATGCAAGCAGACGACGATGAAGGTCTAGCGCCATGGGACCAATGGGACCAAGATGATGAAGGCAAGTACATCACTTGCGAATTCGATTCAGAAGGTAACCCTCAGTGTGATTATATCTTCCCATGGGGAGGCGACGAAATGATGCAATTCAAGGAGTACTACACCTTTGAAACGATCAGAGCAAGGATGATGGAAATCGCTCGGGATAATCCTGATATCATCCAATTCCATGAAGGACTAAACGGTGGNACTAACGCAAGAGGTGAAGAGACTACTGCTGACACTTACAAGGGTTGGGAGTACAGACACCTCTCTCCATGGTTGAAGATTACTGGAGATGTTGAAGGCGGAGAATACAACGAATTCAATGGCGATACTGGAAATTATGANGACCGTCCAGACATAATGATTGTTGGTAACCATCACGCAAGAGAATGGATGAGTCACACGACCCCTATGCTATTCTTGGAAACTGTTGCTTACTACTACGATGGCGGTCCAGTAGATAACGATGGAGACGGTCAGTTTGATGAGGATCCATGGGGCGATGCTGATGGCGACGGTCATGTAGACGATGATGGGGATTGCCGTGCTCTTGAAGAAAAGTACCAAGACAGTAATGGTGATGGAAAACCATGCAACCCTGGAGATTTCGGGGTCGATGAAGACTTCAGCGAAGTCGAGTTAACCAACCTAATCAACAACCGTGAGATTTACCTTATTCCTCTCTTGAATACTGACGGATTCATCTACGACCAGACAGTATTTTGTCCTGCACCGGCTTGGGAATCTTGCCCAAGTGGCGGCTGGAGAAAGAACTTGAGAAATAATGGACCAGAACCTCTTCCAGACCAGAATGAAGAAGTGGATGAGGATTGCGACGGTGTTGACTTAAACCGTAATTATCAATTTGAGTGGGGATGGCCATTGGGAGCCACAATCCCTCTTATCCCGGGTTCATGCACTCCTGCTGAAGACGAAAGAGCAGGTATTTCGAATAACGATGTTTACACGGGCCCGTATGATACTACGGATAACGATGGAGACGGTTTACTCAACGAAGACAACGTCGATGGTGAAGATGACGATAACGATGGAAAAATAGACGAGGATTGGGCTGGTGGAAACTCCGAACCTGAGACCAAGTTTATTCAAGATATGACAGAAATGAACGATGATGATGGCGATGGAGCGTCCGACTACAAAGCGACTCTAACTTACCATTCCTACTCTGAATTGGTATTGTATCCATGGGGCCATTGCACGGGTTGTCAAACCGTTGACCATGACCAGTTGGTTTACCACGGAGACCAGATGGCTGAGATGACCGATTATACAAACATGCAATCTTCTGACTTGTACCCAACTACTGGTGATTTTTGTGATTGGCATTACGGTGTTCACGACTCGTACTGTTACACTATGGAAATAGGAACGGCTTTCCATCAACATGAAGATGACATAGACCACATCGCAGTAAGAAACAATGGAGTCGCATTCTACATGGCAAAGATTGCTGACAACCCTAGAGAAAGAGCAGATTTGGCAATGGCGAATGTTGTTCGAAATCAAATTCTTGAGAGTCCCGAACAACTGAACATTCCGGCATCAGGAACCGTTCCAGTTGCTATGTGTCTGGACAACTCATTCTCGATAGACCTTGAAATGCGTAACTCTCACGTCATGTATCGCATGGTTAAACCAAGTAGACAACAGTCCGATTATGGACCTAAAGAGTGGTATAAAGAAAGTTGGAAAATGTCAGGTTTCTCTGTCGCTAAGGGAGAGACTTGTGACCTTCTAAACGATAGTGGACAGGGATACAAGGTAGTTGCTAACCTTCCAATAGAAGACGACGAATCCGGATTTTTGCACTACAAGGCAATGGTATCCACACTTGGAGGAACTCAGAAGATTGAATATCCGCCAAACTCCNAATATCATGAGATAAAAATCGATTATAGAGCACCATATGGTACTGTTTTCGGCTCAATGGTTCTATTCGTTACAATCGCAGTATTTGTCTGGGGCGGTCTCGGTGTCTGTTTGCGGATGATGATGGATGACCAAGATGAAATGGACGCAGTTCTTGTTCCAGAATCAATTCTTATNGAAGCTGAGGAGATTAAGGAGGGCTCTTCATGAGCCAATCCTCGGATGAGTTCAGTGGCAGAATGGGGCTGATTTTCGCCGCAATTGGAGCTGCAATTGGAACTGGAAACATTTGGCGTTTCCCTAGGATGGTCGGTGCTAATGATGGCGGAACATTCCTNATTCCTTGGCTGTTTTTCCTATTCGTTTGGTCTATCCCACTGGTTATTGCGGAATTTGCGCTTGGTAAGCGAAGTCGTACAGGAACAATCGGAACCTTCCGTATTTTCGCAGGTAAAGGGTATGCTTGGATGGGACTGTGGACTGCTTGGATTTCAACTGCAATCGGGTTTTACTACGCAGTTGTTGCAGGTTGGTGTCTCAAATATTTCCAACTTGGNATAACCAATGGTTTGGTTGGTGAAAATGTCGATACTCAATTGGTGTGGAATGAATTCTTACAATCCTCAGGTTCGGTTGTTTTCTTCCAATTTTTGGTTATTGCAATCACATTGTTGGCGATTTGGAAAGGAGCTAAAGCCATTGAAAAGGTCAATGTAATACTGATGTGTTCACTTTTCGTACTNTTATTCATGTCTCTAGGTCTATCGCTTTACATGGATATGGCTGATGGAACATTGGATGGNTTCTTGTTCATGTTCACAGTTAATTGGAGTTCATTGAGCGACCCTGCGATATGGATCAACGGTTTATCTCAATCTGCTTGGTCTTGTTCTGCCGGTATGGGTATGGTAATCACTTACTCTGTTTACATGAGAAAGGATGAGGACACGACCCTGAACGCTTTCACAATGGGACTGGCTAACAACTCGATTTCAATCATTGCTGGATTGACAGTACTTTCTGCAATCTTCGCAGTATCTGCAAATCCTCTGGACACTGTTACAGGAGGATCATCCGCTATAACTTTCCTAGCACTACCGGAAGTATTCGCACAAGCTCCGGGTGGTGGAGTAGGCGCATGGGTAATGATGTCAGGATTCTTCTTAGCGCTGTCTTTCGCTGCGATTACGTCGATGATTTCAACCGTCGAACTGTGTGTTAGAAATTTCGTAGACCATGGTTATGAGCGTGAGAAATCAGTTTTGCTAACGTCGATTGCAATATTCATCTTCGGTCTACCTTCGGCGATGTTATGGATTACTATGGCAGATGATGGTACTGCTTTCCCTCAATTCTTGGAAGTTCAAGACCACATTTGGGGATACGGACTGATGTTCAGCGGTCTATTCATCGCATTTACGATTTGGAAATATGGTTACCAAAAGTGGCGCTCTCAAGTTGAAGCAGGCGAAGCAGCACCCGGACTTGGAGGTTATCTTGGAGTTGGTGTTTCTGCATTCCGTGATGATTTCATCAATACTGGTGACAATGACATCTGGATTGGAAGATGGTGGGACCTTCTNATGTACCTAGCATTCCCGTTCTTGTTCTCTGTACTGATTTTGTCATACTTTGGAGACATGATTGCGAATACTCCGAATGTTTGGGACCCAACCAACCCTTCAGGAATCACAATCATCCTACTGTTCTGGGGAATAGTAGCAGTCGGATTCATTGCATTCAATCACAAATTGGTAGAACGCCCTCTCTTCAGAAATATTCCAGAAGGTGCAGAAGTCGATATTTCGATGCTACCCGGTGGCTCTGACGAACTTGTCGTCGAATTGGGCGAATACCCTGAAGGTTGGGAGCACCTAATGAGCAGAGAAGTTCATTGAGATCTAGACAGATTGTAGGGTGAAAATATGGCACTGGCCCTATTTCAAATAATAGGAATAGGCTTAGCGATTGCTCTTATTCTAATTCCAATAGTTAGATGGTTTTGGAAGCGATTCGACATGCCCAGTAAATTTGCTCTGGAAGTGCTTAGGCGTAAGGAAATTGAAGCTGAAGAAGCAGAGATGTGGGCTGGTATTGAAGCCCAAGTGGAAGCGGAAGAAGTTGCAAGACGAGAGTTCGAAATGAAGCAGAAAGAGAAGCAAGAAAGGGCAGGTAAATCCCTAGATGAGACACAATCTGCTGAAGTATGGAACAAATTAGGAATTGACGTACCTATTCAGCCAGTCGAGAGAGAAATCGCTCCACAAATCGTGGAAAAGAAGGAAACTGAAGCAATTGAGTTAACCTTGGATAATGCATTGAAACCAAGTAAGAGCCCTGATGAGCCAGATTGGGAACTTGTTCAAAAAATGTCCAAACTAGACAAACCGGTGGAAGGAGTTCCTGAAGCCCTCGATCTTGACAGTTTGTTAGAAGAGGAATAATCTCTTGCTGAGTATCTTGCTCGGGTTCCAATACCTCCTTCTTGACAATATTTTAGCCGCTTATGTGAAATGCTGGATGCTTCCCCCTTGGGGCGATGGTGCAGAGGCCACGTGGAACTAGGGACTTCACCCCGGAGGTGATGAATAGGCGCTTAGCATTCGAGAATTTGCTCGAATCTATGGCACTATCACACGGTTTCAAGAGAGTNCAAACTCCCATCTTTGAATCTCTAGATTTGTTCACAGCAAAATCAGGGCCTGGTGTTGTCAAGCAACTTTATGCCTTCCAAGACAAATCTGACAGAGCTCTAACTCTACGCCCAGAATTAACCGCACCAGTGATGCGAATGATCAGTGAAGAAATGCGCAGTTCTCCAAAACCGCTCCGCCTTTCCTACTTTGGACAATGTTTCCGATATGAAGAATCCAAGAAAGGCAGATACCGCGAATTCTTCCAATATGGTGTCGAATTAATTGGAGCAAGTGGCCCACTAGCAGAAGCCGAGGTTGTCTCTTTAGCAATCGATATGTTGGACTCATGTGGACTTGTGGATTACGAAGTTCGAATAGGTCACGTGGGTGTATTGCGAGATATCCTAACCGGTCTGGGTCTATCAGAAGAAGGCGAACCAGAACCGCCAGTAGCCAGTGCAATGAGGCTACTGGACAAGGGAGATTGGGATGGATTAGCAGAATTGTTTGCCGCTAATGGAATCTCACCTTCATCACTTGACAACCTGCGCAAACTATCAGAGTTAGATGGAGGTTCAGAAACTCTTGATTCTGCTAGAGAGATTTTGTCTGCATTGGAAGTTTCGCACGAATCATTGGATGAGTTGACTGAATTGTTAAGCGCACTAAGCGCTCTTGCACCAACACCACCTTCGCTCAAGGTCAACTTGTGTGTTGCTCGTGGATTGGATTACTACACCGGCATGGTATTCGAAGTCAATGTTGCAGAACTTGGTGGAGAAGGACAGGTTCTAGGAGGAGGATCATACAGGCTATTGCACCTATTCGGCTTAGAAGACCTGGACCCTTCATGTGGCTTTGGGCTTGGGTTTGACCGTGTCTTGCTAGCACTTGAGGCTCAGGCTGAGAGAGTAGGTCGTAGCGAGGTAGTTCCTGGTGAAACCCCAAGACCTAGTACGCTGGTATTACCTTTCAAAATAGATGCACACGCAGTGCTTTCTATCGTCAAAGAATTGCGTGACTTGGGTCACATCGTTGAATTAGACCTTAGAGGAAAGAACATCGGAAAGACATTGGATTGGGCTTCAAAGAACGGTTTTACCAATGTTGTAATCGTTGGCCCTCAGGACCTAGAAAACTCACGATGTAGTATCAAGAATCTTACAACTGGAGACCAGAATGAAGCGGGCTTAGATTCCGCTTCAATTTCTTCTATCTTGTGATTCTTCTTCTCTGCTTGGCAGATAAACAGCAGCTAGAGTCATTGTTGCAACTGCAGCCATGAATAGGAATCCTGGTTGTTCTTCTGCCTTAGGCATACCATCTTCACCGGCTTGGAATGCTTCATCCCAAGATGATGGGTCAACAGGTAATTCAACACGAGTACTGCCATCTCCTGATAGTTTCAGAGAGAAGTTTGCAATTTCTCCACTTACAGTTATAGGTGAAGTTTGTTGCCTGTCTCCTTTGACTTTCATTTCAAGTTGAATAGAAGGATTTGCAGTGGATGCATCCCACAATACTTGTTCCTCGGTAATTCTGTGAGTGATTGTGATTGGGTTCCATCCTGATGAGACTTGAGGGACGTGTTGTCTGATGATTTTGGTCGCTCCTGCCCATAATGTGACATTCAATTCTTCGCAATCATTAGTGCAGGGGCCCTGATTATCGTTATTTGTCCAGTCACCCTGGAGGTATATGTTCAGAACGATTCGGACCTCTCCATCAAGTGTCATGTTCAATCTCTTGCTCATTTGAGGATTCATTGAGAATCTTTGGTCGATGTTGATGACGCCTTGATTCTTCTCTTGCGAATACATGTTGTCGCCGGCATTGTTTTCTTCTGTTGCATTAAAGTGGGACCAGAAAGTTGACTGTCCATTTGACCAAAGGTAGAGAACAGTTTGATTTTCACAAGGTTGCTTAGGGTCTTCCATGCACGGGTCGGTAATTTCTCCATCATCTTGCATGGCTGTTGTACTTGTGCCTCCAACTACTGGTACACAAACCAAAATAGCCAACAAAATTGCCATCGCGCTACGTGCTCGCATAGTTTATCCTTAACGCCGCATGGATTTGGACCTTGCTATATTCTTGCATCAGTCAAAACGCTGGAATCCGACCGAATTTCCACTTTGAGATTTAGACCGAGTTAGTTTCAACATGTCTCCAAGTTTGTCAGGAGTCATTCTTGCGGTTCTCATCTCTGAACCGCCGACTCCAGTGATGATTGCCATGACTTTGATCGTATCACCAAATCCAGGGTCTTGTCTTGCACCCCAGATGACATTCGCTTCATCGCTAACATTTGCAGTCATCAAGTCAACAACTTGAGATGCGTTTTCAAGAGTCATGTATTTGCCACCCGTAACATGTATTAGTACACCGGTTGCACCTGAAATATCTACGTCTAGCAATGGGTGGTTTAGAGCTTCGTGGACCACTTCTTCAGGCCCACGGTCACTCTCACCATACANCATCATAGTAACGCCACCATTGTTCATGATTGCTCTGACATCTGCGAAGTCGAGATTGATTAGAGAAGGTAGGGTGATTGTCTCAACAATTCCCTTTACGATTTCTGCAACCAGTTGGTCCATAATTGAGAAAGCCTCATCCAGAGGCAGGTTTGGAACGAAATGGAGTAATCTGTTGTTGTCCAAGACCAATACAGCATCTGCAACTTGGCGCAGACTCTCTAAACCTTCCAAGGCTCTGTTCATTCTCTGTCTTCTCTCGACATGGAATGGGGTGGTCACGATTCCGACAACAAGTGCTCCGGCTCTTTTTGCTTCATCAGCAACTATTGGACAGATACCTGTTCCTGAACCTCCACCTAATCCGCTAGCGATGAAAACTAAATCTGCTCCAGTTACAATNTTCTGGATCATTTCACGACCCGCTTCAGCACATCTTCGACCAGTTCCAGGGTCTCCTCCAGCTCCAAGTCCTCGAGTAATGTGCCTGCCAACCAATAATTTCTGCAAAGCGCGAGTGTGATCTAAGTGCTGCTTGTCAGTGTTGATTGCAACAGTTACTGCGCCTTCAACTCCAAGGTGAGTAATTCGATTTAGCGTGTTGTTTCCTGAACCTCCACAGCCCACAATCAGGATGCGAGGATTTGGTACTCCGAAGCCACCCATATCTTCATCCAGCAATGCAGTAGAGCCTTTTCCAATTGCCTCTTGTGCGAGTGAAGCAACCATATCATTCAACGATTGGTCTGCTGGCCTAGTTGTGCGTGTTGCATTGGGTCCCATCCCTTACGCCTCCGAGAAAAACAAGGCTGTTCATTTCACTATTAACCGTGATGCTCGCGAGCCTCAGTCGCGAGCCCATTTCGCGACCCTATTTTTGATGCCATTTCACTCTGAAGTATTGATATACACGAGGCTGGTCGCAGACATTGCCTCGCTTAGCTCAGTTGGTAGAGCACCTGGCTGTAGTTGGAAGAATCCAAACGTCTCAGCAGACACCAGGGTGTCCCCAGTTCAAGTCTGGGAGCGGGGACCACTTTCGATTGTATTTGAATTTGATTTTGTTGAATATTATTGTTAGAAGCAGTTAGTGGACCCGGGGCCCTTTGTAGGACCCCGGGGATGTCTTAATTGGGAGCGGGAGCGACCCGTGGAGTAAAGAACATCAAATCCTTTCACCGAGTTGTATGCATTTTCCCTTTCCTAGCATAGAACTTCCATATATTTCTGTATCTCATTATATCAATTATCTATTCATTAGTTTGTTATTTGGTCAATGTCATGCATAGACCAAGCTTGTCGACAACATGGAGCCACAACACCTGCGCAAGCATCGTTGACTCCATGACACTCAACAGAAATCGGGCCTATTTGAACCCACTGATTAATGTTTGAAATCATGTTTTTTTGATGTAGAGCTTGTACTTGGGTAAATGCTTGATTTGATGGATCATTCGTTTGAAATCTAATGTTAGGAGCATCCAAGTAAACATTGCTGTTCTTGTTAGAATCAGATTCATTGTAGCAACAAATCCTGGAAATTTAGCACTTGAATAACCTGCCTTTACTAATGCAGATTGTAATCTTGGATCTCGTGTGTAGCAAAAGACTCGCCTCTGTTTAATTTCACTCAATAATACATGAGAAAGCCCCTTTCCTCGATGAGCAGGGTCAACAAATAAACTGTTGATTTCATACCCTTGCCACCTATTGCTAAGTGTCACATGCCCTGTAGGTTTACCTGATTCATTACGAACAATGATGCTATTTTCGCCGAGTCGAGCAAGTGAAGGAGGGCGTAAGTCCAACTCCTGTTTCATCATTGACTTAACCCAAGCCAAACCATCTTCCTCATCGGTTTTCATATTCATCCTTCCAGAAAATAGGGCTAGTTTGCTAACCTGTTTGCTAGTTCTAAAAGGGATTCATTATTTTGTTTGAGTGACCTAATGTATCTCGGAATAGTGTGTTCTGATTTAGATAAATCATCTAGCGAGCCGACCCATTCCAACTCGCTAGTTATTCTCACTTCGCCTTCAGAGTCACTTGAATGCACAGTCCAAACAGAGCAACCATCTCCGTCTTCAGATGCAGTTTGTAGGCACCATTTTTGAGGTAGAATAGACTCATTACAGCATAGATCGTTAGTATTACTATTCACAACTATGCAATCATCAATGACATAATCCGCACCCATTTCTTCCAATGCGGCAATCGCATCTTCGTCTTCTGCACCGTGTTGGAACCAAACCAACGGGAAGCTTTCTGCATCTTGATTGATTATCAGATTTCTAACAACGCCTCTGGCTCTCTCCGGTGCAAGAAATAGGACTACAATTTCTGGAGTTAGTCCCTCGTCTAGGCTAGGTCTAATTGGAAATCCATTGATTGTTGAACCAGCATCTCTAGGATGAATTGGAGCAACTGCCCAGCCCCTTGCACTCAATTCATGTACTGCTTTGTGAGCTGGTTTTTCAGGGTCTAATCCAGCCCCAAAAATATGAATCAATCTCGAAGAGACAATTTTCTGGTGTAAACCTGATTCAACGGTTAGCCTCACAGTATCAAACTCGGGT
>PBXT01000055.1 GCA_002727695.1 Methanobacteriota archaeon
GCCTCTGGTTATGTTACCTTGGAATTAATTTTCAAGGGGAAATAGAAATATTTTCCACTAAGTTTTTTACTAATGTAGATTTCTTCAGAGCGGGGAAACTTATGAGTGGACTTGAAGAAAAACTTGGGCCTGGACATCAACAAATCGTACTTGGATTGCTTATTTTCGCAGCCGGTGCGCTATGGGGTATAATGCTAGCAAGTGGAGATGAAATCAACCTGAAGGACCTTTTCATCTCTGCTGTAATCATGCTATCTGGAGCCATGATCACCATGCTTGGAATATCATTTGGAACCGACAATGAAGATGACAGAACCAGTGATTTACAAGATGCAATAACCGAACTTACTGGAATGCTTAACACATTACAGGCTAAGGTTACTGGTGGCAGCGAGAGCGAAGACGAATAATCACAAGTTGTACAACTTGGAATATTTGGCCTCGACATAGTTGAGGAACGGCTCTGGACTTGGTGGACTACCTGTTGCAGATTCGATTAACTCAGATGGCGTCATTACTGACCCTTTGACATGGATCTTTTCTCTTAACCAATCTAGCATGCCGGACCAATCACCGGATTTGATGATTTCATCAATATCGCCTAATTCTTCTGACATAGTTTGCAACAACTGGGCGGCATACAGATTTCCAAGAGTGTAAGTCGGGAAGTATCCGAATGCACCCATTGACCAATGGATATCTTGCAAACATCCCAGTGAATCATCTGGGACTTCTATTCCAAACCAGTCTTGCATCATTTTGTTCCAAGTTGCTGGAATGTCTTCGACTTTCAGACCGCCATTGAAAATCATCTTCTCGATTTCATAGCGGATCATAATGTGCAAATTGTAGGTTACCTCATCAGCTTCAACCCTGATGAAATCGGGCTTGACTTCATTTGCTACTAGATCTAGGACTTCATTACTCCAATCTGGGCAATCAGGGAATTGTTCACGGAACCAAGGCATAGCGACATGCCAAAATGACGCAGTTCTACCGATTTGGTTTTCCCAAAATCTGCTTTGAGATTCGTGAACGCCCAATGAAATCGCTGCTCCAACTGGTGAGAAACTGTACTCTCGAGGAAGCCCTTGCTCATACACGCCGTGGCCCGATTCGTGCATTACTGCGTACAAACAAGAAAACGGGTCTTTTTCATCAAAGCGTGTAGTGAATCTGGTATCATCTGGCCATAATCCTGCACAGAATGGGTGTGTAGAGCGGTCCATTCTACCTGCCTCAAAATCGAACCCCATGGCTTTACTCACCTTGTTGCAGAAGGCTTCTTGTGCATCAGCAGGGAAGGTCATCTCCTCTGGTAATCTTGGAATAACAACATCAGATTGCATAATCTTCGATAGAAGAGGAACTAGCCTAGACTTCAGACCTGCAAATAGTGGGTCATAATCTTCAACCGTCATACCAACTTCATATTCATCCAGAAGCACGTCGTATGGGGTATTTTCACATCCAAGATAGTCTATTTTTTGGCGAGTCAAATCGATTAGATTCTGTAAATGAGGTGCAAATTGAGAAAAATCACTCTCACTACGTGCCTTTTGCCAAGCGATTAATGCTTCACTGCGTGCCTTTGTAAACTCGGAAACGAATTCTGTAGGTAGCTTGACTGCCTCATCGTATTTTCTTCGCATTTCCTTGAGATTAGCGTTGAAATAATCGTCGTGGTCTCCGCCTTCGAGGTTAGAAATTAATTCACCCATTTCCCCATCAATCAGTCTGCTGTGGCGCTGCCCTGCTAACCATGCTAGAATTTCTCCACGTGCTTTTGCACCCTTTGCAGGCATTATTGTTTCCTGGTCCCAGCCTAAATGGCCTTGAATTGCTTCAAACCGGTATAGGTCTGTAACGCGGGTCATGAACTCTTCCTTATCTCCCATGAAACACTGCAAGAGGCTTTTTCACTTCAAGATATTTCTATGGATTCGGGCACAATTTCAAGACTTAGTCGTACCTCCGGTGAACATGGCCTCTCCATTTCGCCGTAAATCTAAGGAGAGGGATAAGACGAAAAAAGAAGATGACCAAGATNTNGAAGAGGTTGTCGAAGCAGAAGAGCCNCTAGAAGAAAACGTGGCAGAGGTNCTTGAAAGTCTAGACCTTGAACANGCACTCTTTGAATCTGCTAAACGGGTAACTCACACATGCATGGACATNCGCAGAGGAGAAAATGTTCTGATTGTGTGTGACCCAACCACGGGAGAAATCGGGCAAGCTTTGCACCGTTCTGCAACAGAGCGTTCTGACCGAGTTCTGTTAATCGTGATGCCAAAAGGCCGCCACCACGGAGAAGAGCCGCCTGCACCGGTAGCCAATCTNATGAANCAACAACAAATCGTNATNGCACCNACNAANTATTCNCTGACNCACACNAGGTCGATTAGAGCNGCNCTAAAAGANGGAGCNAGNGTCGCTACAATGCCTGGNATGACCGATGAAATGTTCATCAGCGGAGGAATGACCGCTGATTTCAATCAAATAAAGAAGAGTTTATCTGACCTTTCTAGCACCCTAAGGAGAAAGAAATTGATACACGTCAAAGACTCTAACGGCACTGATATTGAGTTTGAAGTTTCATGGAAAGATTGGAATCTAGACGATAATGGAATTTGTAATCGCCCAAGAATGATTACCAATCTACCTGCAGGTAAGGCATTTGTTTTGCCCAAGGAAGGAACCATGAATGGTACGATAGTAATCGATGGAACATGGGAGTCGACTCTACTTGAGGAACCACTAGAGTTGATTGTTGAAAATGGAATTGTTATCGACATAAAGGGTGATGCAACCGCTGCTCAGATTCGCCAACAATTCGGAGAAGCCGCGTCTAGACTGAGGTCAAAAGACAGAGAATTGGTATGGACTGTAGCTGAATTTGGTTTCGGAATGAACCCTAATGCAGTCATTACAGGTCACGTTTTGGAAGATGAAAAGCTGTTAGGAACATGCTATTTTGCAATAGGAGATAACACGAGCCTTGGAGGTAATTCCGCTGTAGGAATACATGTACCCGGCGTAATCACCAAACCTTCNGTGTGGCTAGATGATACTCAAATCTTGAACGAAGGAAAATTCGTTGACTGATCAACGATTTTGAGTCCCACAAACTGGACAGAATCTCCAATTTGGGTCGACTCCAATCCTGCATCCTCTGCAATGTAGTCCAGAGCGAATAGTAGGCTGCATTGGCTGCACAGGTTGGCCCCAGCCTTGTTGTTGCTGCTGTTGTTGAGCTAGCCAAGCCTGCTGTTGTTGCTGCTGTTGCTGTTGAGCAAGCCATGCCTGTTGCTGTTGCTGCTGCTGTTGAGCAAGCCAAGCCTGTTGTTGCTGCTGTTGTTGCTGTTGCGGCTTAGCAGGCTGAGGATTTTGAATTCCTGCCCTGACAGGCTTAACCGGTTTGGGCAAGGCCATTCTATCAGCAACTGCTGGTTGTGATTTCAATTCATCAAGAGTCACTTGACCATCGCCGTCTATGTCTGCTTCAGAGTGTATCTTTGCAGCCTCTTCCATATCCAATCCAGTAGCCTCTGAGACTTCCTCGACTGAAAGACCACCACTGTTGTCAGTATCTGCTGCTGCAAACGCTTCTTCGAGAGACGCTTCAGGTTCTGGCTCGGGTTCTGGTTCAGGTTCCGGCTCCGGTTCNGGNTCCGGTTCNGGTTCNGGCTCGGGTTCTGGTTCCGGCTCCGGATCTGGTTCTGGTGACATTACGGAAAATGCGCCTGCAAAAGCATCATCAGTTTTCTCCGAATCTTTGCGATTATCAACTTCTTGCTTTGGTTCCGTAACTTCAGGAAGAGGTACTGGTTCACTTGTAGTAGGTAGTGACACCGGTTCTTCTGCCACGCTAGGCAGAGGCACAGATTCCTGAACAGTTTCAGGTTCTGGCTTAGGAACTTCAACAACTGCAGGCGCCGATTGTTCAGCAACCGGTGCTGGAGGAACATATGAAGTCTCGACTTCCTTTGCGGCAGCACTGCCACTTGCTAGACTTGGGATTGGCGTTACATGCCCAGCAACATCGAATGATGCTTGAACTTCTGAGGCTAGCGAGAGAAGAGCATCCTTGTTTGCTGCTGGATTGGTCATCAAGGATTCTACACCCTTGAGATATTTCGTGGCCTCACCTTCNCCCCCTGTTTGTTGAGCGATTGCGAATAATTTCAACAACCTCATTGGGTCAGCGATTTCCTGCAACAATTGTGATTCTGAATCTGAAAATTGACCTTCATTAATTGCTAAGGAGAGTTGTTCTGGTAATGACATAACTCCNAAATGACCTGCTACTAGGAAGTAAATTTCACCGCCTTCACAGTTCAATCGTACACTAGCTTCTTCGAAATCAAAATCTCCTGGTTTCAAAACTAGGTCTGAAAGAAGTGAGAAGAACTTTTCAAAGGCGTCTTCTCTAGACATTTCCATCATTTGGTGTAACGCATCTGAGGATTCGAACACACCAAAATATGCAGCAGCATCGTCCACTTCAATGCCTTCTGGCATTGAGACGTCTGCTACATCATCGCTCATCTTTTGACCCCCGTATTTTCCCCGAATTGACTACCCTTCTTGAGTGTGATGTTTCCTTAATTTCACTGCTTAGAGAGATCGATTATCGCTCTAGATTGTGGGGCAGACCAGCCTGTGGTTTGGAGTTGCATCAAGATTGAACGCTCAGAGACTCCTCCTTTGAGAGCGGTCCTAGTCCAATCCACAGCTGCTTTTCTATCCTCAATTTCGTCCTGGTCGAAAAGGTCAGGGTCGATAGTAACCTTTCCGCGAGCCTTTGCTTCACTTCCCACAAGTTTACGCTTTGCTACAACCTTCTTTCCTTGTGCAGGGCTGCGCGGAGATGGACCTCCTCTTGCCGGACCTCTTGGGTCTGGGCCACGCATAGGACCTGCACCTGCTGGGCCTCGTGAAGGACCGCTAGGGGCTCTGGTAGGCCCAGCACCCGGTGGTCCACGGTTTGGACCCCTAGTTGGGCCTGCTCCCGGTGGGCCACGACTTGGGCCCGGCCCCGCCGGGCCTCGTGATGGGCCAGCCTGTGGCCCACGTTGAGGTCCACGTGTTGGACCGGGGCCACCTGGTCCTCTAGAAGGTCCTCTTGAGGCGCCACGTCCTCCAAGGATACTAGACATGAAATCATCTTCATCATCGTCATCATCGAACCAATCATCGTCGTCATCATCGTCATCGAAATCGAAATCGCCACCACGCATTCGTGAAATTATTACGAATATTAGTACGATGAATAGGAGACCACCACCACCTACTGCAGCATAGAAAATCATTGGCTCCATGCCCATAATCAGTTCGCCATCATCTGTTGGCTCTGCTTCGACTTCCTTCTTACAGCCGCTAGGATATACTTCTGCTCCAGCAGGAGTGTCAGGACATGCATCTATGTCATCCATGACACCATCATTATCTGAATCGGATTGGTAAAGTGCACAACCGAAGTTGTCTCTTGCTTGAGCTGTTCTATCACCCGCTGTGCTGGTGTTTAGACACTGGTCGGCATCTTCTCCATCTGGGTTATCTCCCCAACTATCAAGGTCATTATCCGCCCATTGGGTTGGATTTGTTGGGAATTTATCGTCACCTAGCAAATCACTGTATCCATCACCATCTGAATCCAAGCAACCTAGGCGTGATTTCATTGTGGAATTGCCCCAAACNTCAGGACAAGAATCTGAGTTATTTGCACCGATAGCCTGNGAATCACCATAGCCATCTCCATCCTTGTCATTCCATTGAGTTGCATCGAGGGGGAAGGCATCTCCTTCGTGTGTGTCGTTTACTGCGTCATAGAAATATGGCCCCTTGTATCCGTCACCATCTATGTCGACTGCAAGTGCAGCTTCATCTAGGCAGCCGTTGGCAAGCACAGGAATACCTATTTCGGTTCCNGGGCATTGATCCANTAGGTCATTTACTCCATCGCCATCAGTATCCTTCTGAGCGAGGTTACAACCATTTTCGTCTATTGACAATTCTGGATTTGAATCTGGACAAATATCATCAGGGTCGTTAACTCCATCGCCATCGGTGTCAACTTCCTTTTGTGCTGACGAACAGCCATCAGTATCAACTGCGGTATTGATTGGGGTGTTTGCACACTTGTCTTCATCGTTGGAAACTCCGTCTAAATCATCATCTTTCTGCGACTCAGAACAACCTACTTCGTCAACACTTTCTCCGGACGGAGTATTGTCACAATTATCCATTTCATCGGAAACTCCGTCTTGGTCTTGGTCTTCTTCTTCACCTTCGATTGGACAACCAATACCTGGAGTTCCATCCGGCTTTGTTCCATTGATGAATCCGAAATCATACGGGCAAGCATCGGGGTCGTTTCCTAACTGGTTATCTCCCCAACCATCGCCATCTGAATCTGCAACCTGTGTTGGGTCTGCTGGGAAAGCATCAGTAGAATCCTCTCTNCCGTCTCCGTCTGTNTCTATNCATCCATAGTATGGNACAACATTGTCACCAACTGCTGAAGATGTTGANTTACCAAATACATCAGGACAATTATCCAACACGAGGCCGTCACGATTCGAACCGTTATCCAATTCTGTCCAATTGTTAGGATAGCCATCATTGTCNGTATCGACAGCGGCNGCTGGGATATTTGGGAACTTATCTGGAAGGGTTGCACCATCAGAAGAATTGTCGCCATAGCCATCACCGTCAGAATCAGCCCATTGTGTTGGGTCNTCTGGCCATTTGTCTGCTCCATCCTCGATATTCCACTCTCTAAATGTTCCAAAATCAGAAGCATCGGATGCGCCATCGCCATCTGAATCGACACAACCTAGTCTGTCACGCCATGAATATCCTTCAATCCACCAGCATTTGTCTCCAAACTCAACATCGGATTCGTTGTCTCCATATCCGTCATTGTCATTATCTTCCCACTGCATTCTATTGTACGGGAATAAGTCTGGAACATTNACCTCAGTGACACCNANTACTGTTACATTACAGCAGTCNGGGCCGTGATTATCGCCNTATGAATCTCGGTCTGTATCCAAAGCTTGTTTCCAATTAGTNGGATATCTGTCTCCTAGAATTCCATCGTCAACCCAACCGTCTTGGTCGTCGTCATCGCAGCCAAGTTGCCCCCACCAAGAGAAACCATCATCACTAACACAATCGTCGTTAGCATCTGACCAACCATCTTGGTCATAGTCATCACAACCGTGCCTATCAAACTTAGAATGTCCTGAAGAGGAAGGGCACATGTCAGCTTGTGGGCCTTCAGAATTATCTCCAAATCCATCTGAATCTGAATCTTCCCATTGGTTCCCAATCATTGGTANATCATCATGCGTNTCAGGAACTAGATCTCTGTCCGAATCACTAACTATTCGCATTGCCAAGAAATTGTTTGTTGATGATTGTGAATAAGCAAGCATCAAATCTCCANTGTANGATTCCATGGCNACTCTATGCTCNGTAGTGATGGAAGTAAATGATGTGGAAGTTGTAATCCCTGATTGTGACAACATTCCTGTAGTCCACACTAGATGGTTCTGAGCTAGCGAAGGTTCGGTGTGGGTAATGTGCCATCTCTCCTCGCCACCATCTGAGATAACTAAGAAATCGGGGTCATTTTCAGAATCTGGAACCTCTATTGAATGTACAGCCCAAGTACCTTCACTATTGTACGCGATACCCTCGTCATTGTTGTTTGAATCATAGAGGATATATCCGTCCCTCATTACCAAAGTGTTGTTGGCATTGTTACTGTCTTGTAGCATCCACCTTTGGAAGGAATTAGTCCAATTACCACCTGTCAAGTTCCTCTCATGTACGTTCAAATATTCACCATCAAGGACAGATATGACCAATTTGTCGCCGATTATTTCCATCTCAAACGATGCTGTAAAATCAACAGATGTGATGTCAGAAACTG
>PBXT01000056.1 GCA_002727695.1 Methanobacteriota archaeon
ACTTGCAGGATTCATGTCGAAGTTCCTTGTGATTGCTGGTATTGTATCAACAAGCGTTGGAGAATTATGGATGAACGGAACAGTATCATTCTCAGACATTCACTGGGTCTGGTGGCTTGCTCTTGCAATGTTCATCAACAGTGCAATCTCTGTATTCTACTACTTGCGAATTGGAGTTGTAATGTTCCTAGATGTGCCCGAGGAGGGCCGCAGAAAGCCTCTGCCTTATGGAGCATCTATCAGAATGGCAATTTGGATTTGTTTGGTTGCAACAATCCTTCTAGGATTATCTGGAGACACACTAATCGATATGTGTTACAGAGCCGCTGACAGCCTAAACTTGGCTTGAATTGAGTCTTAGCCTTCAAGTAGGAAGGGCTTTTCGCATGACCTATGGGCCGTAGGCGCGAAGAGAAAGTAGACGAGGAAGAACTAGCTCGTCTAATGGGTAATGTAGAGGGTGAATCCTCTAAGATTCGTGTCAAGATGCCTAATACCAAGGTCAACGAAATGTTCGCGATAGCAGAACAAATCTTGGGTGGTCGCAGAGTTACAGTATTGTGTGCTGATGGCGAAACAAGAATGGCAAGGATTCCAGGTAAAATGCGAAGACGTCAATGGGTTCGTGAAGGTGATTTGATTATCGTATGGCCATGGGATTTCCAAGACTCTAAAGCCGATGTAAAACACCGTTACACCAAAACTCAAGCGATGTATCTCTCAAGAAAAGGAGTTCTACCTTCAGAGGTAGACTTGTTCGGAATGAATACACAAGCAGATGACTTTGATGATGAAGATGGCCTATTCGCCTCTTCTAACGAAGAGGAAGTGTCGGAAGAAGCGCCAGAGGAAGAGGCAGTCGAGGAAATGGAAGATGATGATGACGACGATGAGATCAACGATCTCTTCGGTTGAATTCAAATCTGCAAATCCTAATTGGCTTCAAAATTAAGGAGGCCAAATCATGGGACGTAACTCAGATTGGGACGATGAACTCTCCAAAGATACCAAACAGCGCCGAAATAATCGTAGGCGTCGCAAAACAAATGCTGACCAGAATTACATGGACAACGAATCCTCTCAGTTCGTCAAGAGCCTAGAATCATCCAAAGGCACCGGATGGATGACTGAGAAGAAATACAAACGAATGTTCACTGAAATTGAAGAAGGCCTCGCCGGAGTTCTTGGAGATGGCCCATTCGAATGGGTCGATAGGCGAGTCTTCGACGCAGTTTTCGACCGTCTAACGCTAATGAGTCTCTATAAATTGATGAAATCTGGAATAATCGACACACTTGATTTCCCAATAGCGAGAGGAAAAGAGGCCCATGTGTTCCACGGGACGGGGGAAAGTGGCCCGGTTGCAGTCAAGATTTTCCATACATCGAATGCCGTGTTCAAAAATTTAGTTCAGTACATTGAGGGTGACCCACGCTTCGGTGGCCTGAAGCGACGTCATCGTGATTTGGTTGACATTTGGGTACGAAAGGAATTCAGAAACTTGTCTAGACTCGAGAAATGGGGATTAGCTGTTCCAAAACCACTTGGAGTTCACAAGAATGTCCTAGTTATGGAATATTTAGGCACCTCAAATGCTCCCTCTCCTCGACTAAGAGATGTGCAAGTAGTAGACCCTGCAGCGGTCTACGAAGAATTGTTGGAATTTTTGGCTGTAACTTGGCAAAAGGCCAACATGGTNCACGGGGATTTCTCTCCATACAACATCATGTGGCACGGTGACAGACCGGTAGTAATCGATGTAGGTCAAGCAGTGGTGCAATCCCATCCTAAGAGCCAAGAGTTCCTAGTTCGAGATGTAACTAGACTCGTAGAATGGGCTAATAAAAACGGAGTTGAAACCGAATTAGCAGAAGCAATGTACGACGTTCTCGAGATGGATTTATCTCATATCGAGCCTAGTGAAGAAGAGGAATAGCCCTTACACATGTATTGAATAAGGGCAGGCTTCACGCTTGCCTCATGCGTCAGTCTCTTCCTAGAGTCCCTAAAGACCGTATTGCGGTCTTAATCGGTGCTAAGGGTGCTACAAGGCGTGAGCTTGAACAAGCAGCAGGATGCAAAAGTATCCAGATAGATTCAAACACGGGTGAAATCGATGTTGTTTGGCCCGAAGTAGGCGNTTATGACCCTGTAAAAGCGCTAAAACTTCCTGATGTCATTAAGGCGGTTGGAAGAGGAATGGCTCCCAGTAGAGCCATTCAGTTGCTCAGAGATGATTGGTTCTTCGAAATGGTAGAACTAAGAGAACACGTTGGAAAGCGCTCAAAGCAACAGAGAAGAATCCGTGCTAGAATTATCGGCTCTGAAGGTAAAATCAGAAAGATGATTGAGCATCACACAGGTACTGAAATTTCGATTTACAAATCAACGGTTGTACTTGTTGGCGAAGGTTATGGTCTTGCAAGCGCAAGGCAAGCAATCGAAATGCTAGCAGGCGGGAGCGAGCATGGAACTGTTCTGAAATTCCTTGAACGTGAAAGAAAGAAAATGCGTCTTGAAGCAAGGGCAATCGACTACATCGCAGAAAAGCCAACCTCAACTGGGACAAGTGATTTCTCTGGCCTAGTGCCTGGTTTAGCAGATGTTGCAGATCGAAGAAGTCGAAGATTGAAAGCGGCGCAAGTCGACCCTGAAAACGAAGAAGAAGTCCAAGAAATGATGGACTTGGCAGATGATGAAGAGGTTAGTTGGGAGGAGGAGTGATCCTTCTCTTCTGATACCAAGCAATAACTAATCCAGTCAACAATAGGGCGATAATTCCTGGTGCGAAGGATGTAACAACTCCAACTCCGGATACCGAAGCACCTGTGACCATCATGTAGTGGTTGTTGTTTGATTCATCTCTNTCATCAACCGCATTATTTGGNTCTACTACCAANCGCAGGTCCCACTGTCCTGTGTTAGGGACGACATAATTCCAGATGATTAGTTCACAAGTACACTCATCTGAAAGGTTGCCACCCTCAATCAATACTGTTTGCATGGTAGTCCAGTCAACATCTGCACTTCTATCGGCAGGTGCAGCCTGAAGATAAACAGTAACTGCACCACCATATGCTTGATTTGCCTCTAACAGACTAGTAATCTCGATTTGTCCATTTGTATCTCCAGGTCTTGCAACCAATCTGTCTACGCCAGTTTCACTAGCATTCCAGGATAAGTCGAGGCCAGGTAAAATTTGGAAAGCACTTGGAATTGTTACCAATTCATTTCCAGCATCATCTGTTACGATTGCTCTGACCATCAAATATTGTCGTGACTTTGTGGCCCATGAAGACAATCCCATCGTTCCTTCAAGTCCTGTAACTCCAAGGTCAATCCATCGCCCTGATTGATCGGGTGTTGCTCCAACNCCATTTAGGTCAAATCCATACTGAATCTTTGAATTGTCTAGATCAATTCCCGAGCCTAAATCCTGAGCAGAAAACGAGATGTTAACCGGTCCAACATGGCTTGTGCTTATTTCATCCACAGACCAACCGATTCCTTCTGGTTCGGTTATGTCCACCTTGATGTCTACGGTATTGGCAGAGCCAACATTTCCAACTTTATCGACAGCACGCATCAAAATCTGATGTTCACCCTCATCGAATGTCAATGTCGTACTAGAAGTTGTNACGTTNCTCCAAGTGCCTTCTTGCTGGATTTGGACATAATCCAAACCAGAGCCACTACCGTCATCGGTAGCACTATCGAATCCTGAAATGGTTATTTCAGTGCTATCGCTCCACTCGCCTCCATCACCAATAGTCGGTGTAGTCATTGTAGGAGCGGTTCTGTCTATCCCGATGAACATCGTTTTGCTTGCTGAAAGCCCGGAACCGTCCCAAACTGTCAACCTTGGATTGTAAGTTCCTTCTGCGATTGCACCAGTATTCCATTCCCATCCATAGGCCAGTGTTCCCGGACCGTCATCTGAAGGAGTACCTGGTCCCGGTACATTTGCTAGACTTGCATGTGTGAGGTCATCGTCACTAGCAGACCAAGTAAATCCTAGAGTTCCATTAGCATCTAGGGCATACCAAGCACGGTCCAACGCAGTAGTTCCACTACCATAGCCCGAATTAGACAATGCGAATGATGTGATTACAGGGACTTGATTGACAATATTGAACTGCCCACTAGAAGNCCAAACTGAGAAGTTTCCAACACTCGAATCCCATGCTCTAGCTCTGAACGTCCATGTGCCATTTTCATATCCTGTCGTGTCAACGTGTTTTAGCCATGGCGTGGATGTCAAATTAGCGACTTCATCCCAATTGGTTCCGTCGCTCGAAATATCGATTTCAATACTTGAAATTGTTCCATTACCTGTTGAGGAAAAACTCAGTGTGTACAAGCCCTTTACGTCTTGGTCTTCAGTAGGGCCATTTGCGAATACCAATGTCAACTCGCTATCAGCAGATTTTACGACCTTTGAATCTGCTAAAAACACATCACCACTTTGCCCCATAGTCATGATAATCACGACCAATAGCACCGAGATGAAGCGCCTCATCAATTACCTGACAACACCCTCCGCCCTTGAATGCTCGCATTGCAACACCCCCCTTCGGGGTGTGTTGCGGGTTTGGAATAACCATCCGAACCGTTTCTAGGAGTCGGTTGTTTCAAGTGCTACCCCTGTCCTCTTGTAACTATGGCAAGGTCTGTCTTGACTGGTATTGTCCTCGCGATGCTGATTGTCTCAGTAATGCCAATATCTGTGAATGCAGAAGATAGTGGGGGAGTGCAAGCCTCTGAATCAACAATTGCAATCTCTCCTTCAAATCCTGTCGAGGGTGGCTCTATTACAATCACGCTTACCCTATACAATTCAAATAATTTTGAAGCTGAAGATGTGATTTACAAATTCTATTGGAATGGCGTATCATCATCGCAATTAATTACAGCAAATACCGTTGACATACCTGCAGAGTCCACTGCAGATGTTCAAATTGTTAAATCTGGATTAACTGTTGGCGAACACAAAGTGTGGGTCGCATTCGAGTATGCAGACTCTGGTGAACAGATTTTCTTCTCTGAAATTATCGTTAGCGGCTTGGCTGACTTGGAAGCAACTACAATTTCTACTAGCCCTGTTGATGTTCAATCTGGAGATAATGTGTTAATCTCAACCGAAGTATCTAACACAGGTTCACAGGATGCTGATGCCAGCAGATTGCAAATCAACTTGGAATCTCAGAGTGAAATTGTGGACGTTCCTGCATTACTTGCGGGTGAAAGCACTTGGGTCAATCATACCATAACTGCACCTTCTTCTGGAACCTATGACTTCACTGTAACACTTGACCTCGACGATGCTGTGATTGAAGCAGATGAAGATAACACATTCACCTCCTCGCTAACCGTCAATTCCAGGATGGATGTTTCTCATCTTGGAGAATTGTCTGTTTCTGTGGAGGAAGGAGCACTTCAGGGCCCATGGACAGTATCTGGGACATTGATTCGTACCGCAGGAGATGGAGTATCTGAAGTCCCAATGAGAATTGAAGTTAAGGATGATAATGGAGTAAATATTCCGTTACCTACATTCTATGTGAACGTTAGTGGTGGAGAAAATGCACAGCAAGCATGGTCCTTCGACCTACTATACACACATGTTTCCAGCTTATCCGCCGGCAACCACCAAATTACTGCTGCAATAGATCCATATGGTACAGCCAGTTTCGTCCAAGAGAGTACCGAAAATGATAGAATTAGCACCTATTTTGACAAGTTCGATATCCCAGATGTTTCGGTTGACCCGTTCGCAGTTCCATCAAGAAACACAGTCAACAGCGGAAGCAATGTCGATTGGACGGTAGCAATTACCAACACTGGAGACGTGGAAGTCAAAGGCAAGTTGATTTACACATGGGAAGGCCAAACTGTAGCAGAAAACTCTCAACCTATAATCACAATTCAGGCAGGCGACACTTACATTTGGCAAAACACGCTGCCTACAGAAAGTGGCTCACATACTGCTGAATTCGAGGCGCAGTGGATTCCATTATCCGGGTCATTCGATGAAAACCCTCTCAACTCGTTTGCGAATGGTAGTGTCGAAGTAAATGCCCAGTTGAGGCTCTCTTGGTCTATGACTTCAATGGAGTTAGTCGATTCAGATCAAGAACCAGCGGAGTTCCCATTGATGGCTGGTGATGAATACACAGTCTCGATCAAACTCGCTTCACAAGAAACAGGAACAGTTACTTACTCGTGTGAAAATGAGATGGGTGAAGTCTTTGCAACAATACCAGTCGTTATTACTACAGGTGGACAAATCATAACCGTTGAATGTACATTCACAGCATCTGCGCCTTACACAAACATCAATCTAATTCCAAATGAGACATTGGTCAGCTCTACACAATCATGGAATTGGGATTCCAAGGAATCTAGCAACAATCTTGCAGACGACCCTGGAAGCATGACTTTCCAAACCGCAGCAATGATCGCAGTTATTTGTGTCATTTTGATTGCAGTATTAATCGCTGCAGTAATTTTGACTAGGGAAGTAGAAGAAGAAGTCGAACGTGATATCTTCGATTATTGTCCTGCTTGTGACGGCGAATTAAAGGGAGGGGAAGACCGCTGTCCTTGGTGTACTTTCAATCTCAAAAAGGCAAGAAAGCAATTCCACGACTGTGAGAGTTGTGGCGAATCTATACCAGACTTGCTCGCAAACTGTCCTTACTGTGGTGCTGAACAAGACACTTCCAAATTCTTTGAACAAAGAGAAAGAAGAGTCTTCGAGAAAGAAGAAGTTCCACTTGTTGAAGAAGAAGAGGAAATCGACCCAGAAACCATTCATGCAGCTGGATACGAAGGGTTTGATGAAGCGGTCAAAGAATTCGGATACGACTCTGATGATTTGGAAGACCACTGGGATGAGAATATCGCTAGAGCTGAAGCAGAAGTTGAGGCTGCATACGATAGAAGAATGGCAGATGAGGATGTCGAGTTGGATGAAGAAGAAGCACTCTCAACCGTCACTACAACACTCAAGTCTATCGAGGAAACATTCGAAGGACACGATATTGATGCAATCTTAGAGAACAAGAACATCAAGGCTCACACTGATGACGGAAGTGAATTATCTGCTAGCGATGCAGATATTCGTGGCAAATTGTACGAAATCACCGGAGAAGAGGGTGTAATGCCTGGTGACGAGGTACAAGTTGGAATGGGGATCCAAGACCGTTCACTGGCAGGAAATTTACTACCAGATGATGCGATGGATTTCTCGTTCGATGACGAAGAAGCCGACGAGTTGAACCCTGCAGCAGCTGCTGCTGCTGAAAATAAGAGGCGTCGTGGTGTGAGAAGGCGCTCTAAGAAGGTGGAAACCGCTGAATGTGGCGCATGTGGCGCTGACATCCCTGTCGACGCTAGTGAATGCTCAGTCTGTGGCGCTAAATTCGAGTAAGATGCCTGTCAGTACTCATAGGGTTCGTCATCGCTAACGCTCGGCTGACCCTCTTGACTTCATTCAGGCAAAGCGTTCGAAACAAAAGGTACGCTTCAAACCATCGAGGGGTTCCATTGATACATTGGTGATGTTTCGGGTAGCGTGATGAGGCCGAGGCCAGCAATGTCTGCATTCATGATGTTAGCCATACTAATGGCTTCCAGCATGGGCTGTATTGGCTTGGTTCCTGCTCGTGAGTTCATGGAAGATTTGCGGCCAGAGGCTAAGATGATTGAAGTTAAGGATAAGATCAATGCATCACATGTCTTTACTACCGACATTACAGATGTTCAAGGGAGCACTACCTATTCCACTAGTCAAACATTTGAAGTCGATTCAGATGTAGTTGAAATCAGCGCATACATTTCTGCAGCTATGCCATTAGAGTTGATTCTACCAGGAATCCCAACCGATGTTAGGTTCGTCAGAGCAACACTAACCGATGCAAACGGAGACAATGTATGGGA
>PBXT01000057.1 GCA_002727695.1 Methanobacteriota archaeon
GCCATTGGTAGAACCATGGTCAGAGTAATTAGTAGTGCGCAGACTATTCCTGCCCACATACCAATAGTACCGATCATTCCGCCAGTAGCCATATCACATGCATCATCATCTTCAGTTTCATCACAGATTTCACTGAATGATACGCTGTAATCAGCACCATCGCATTCTCCGCCAAGCATTTCTGCCATCATATCACACGCTGCTGCTTCTTCTGCATCAACATGCATTGCAGTCAAGCTGTATCCTCCTTCAGGGGCATCTTCCTCTGGGTCAGATTCTACTAACCATGTAGTACCCATAGCACCCATGATACCGAGTATCAAACATAGGGCCGACATAGCCGCCATGACCATTCCTTTCATTTTTGCATCCATCATTGTTTTCACATTCCCGAGGTCTTACCCTCAGAAGTCCATCCGACTCAATGAGTATATGAGTGTTCTACCGACAAAATAGATAGAAAATGCGATTTCAAACTATCTTATGATTGGTCACGGTGCCGCAAACCGTGCAATATACGTCTATACCATTNAGNCGCGGGCTGACTCCAGAAATGTCNATTTCTGCTCCGCATTGGCACTTGACTTTGGTCTGCATNTCCANTGGCANATGCTGCTTATTGATGAAATAAACGGAANTTAANTTCNNATTAAATGGACTTCAATNCCNNCATATTCAATNTTTGAAGCGTANGATTTCTTNGATTNNATCTCCAAAGAAATCANNTCTGNTTNNGCAAGATGGTTNCGAATNTNNGNNTCTGCNTCCTGNANAGANNCGGTTGGNANNATNGCCCATCCTCTGATTACAACCTCGTGTCCTTTCTTNAGAAGGCCNAGCAAATGNGGNAGATGTTCNATACAATCGTGAGGTAGNTTGACCAANAGCAAGTCACANCATTCNGGCNNNTCGGTGGANANNGTNAGNGCNTCNGCACACCTAGTATCNTGATTGGGTANNTTCANCTGAAGNAATTCNGCAGCATGTGGATTTAGGTCGCTGCCATATATNTCATCAACNATTTCTGGCAATTTGGTNAATGGAACCAAAGCNGGGCCAACNCCTGCATATGGNTCNCATACNGANATTCTNCGTNCNAGTTTCTGTGAAAGNTTTCTCGCACATTCGATNGTCTCCAGCCTTTCATTAGCTANTCTNGGAGAATANTANNCNAGTCCNGGGTCTGTCCAAAACACGTTNCCNTGNTCCCTTACNCTNGTNCTTGTTGATTCNGTNTCTTCNNATGCTAATACNGTCANGTCTCNNACGCGGAAATCNCCCTTAACACCATTATCCGCGCATNCAATTCTTGCACTNGGNTGNTGNGCAATCATCGCTTCNCCTATCGTTTTNGAATANGNNTNCAANNCNTCAGGGATTTTTACAATAATNACATCGCCGATTTGGTCGTGNCTCATCGGCAACAANTCNCGTAAAGNNGNGGGTANNTCTTCNNNAATTCTNTCANTCCANTGNTTNGGNCCNGANGTTAGNGGNTCCAATTCGACTATGTCTANTNCGTCTATNTGAGATGGNGCGTTTTCNNTCAGNGGTATGCCCGTNNATTCTTCCAATTTGTGAATNCCNTNNCCTTCTGCTAGCCANCCATTNCTAGCTAATTTNTCTCTCCANAGAGAAGTTTCTCTCCTCGGCACTCTCAAATGGCGCATGTCCTTCGCCACACCCACAGGAGCATGGGGTTTGAGCATGGCGGCTGGATTAATTCTCATTGGAATGGGTCCAGGGGGCATTGATGGAATGACTCGCGCCGCCATTGCTGCGGCAAAAAACGCAGACTACCGCCGTTATGAGGCCTATACCGCCTTGTGGAGCCAGGATACTTTAGAAGANTTAGAAAATGAAATTGGAGAAATCCGGAAAGTAATGCGTCCTGAAGTGGAAGAGCCGGCGGAACTGCTTGAATTGGCAAAACAGTCCAGTGTTGCCTTACTGGTTGTGGGCGACCCACTGCAAGCGACTACTCATGTCGATTTACAATTGCAAGCTTTGGAAGCAGGGGTGAATTGTTCAGTAATTCATGGGATCTCAATTACAGGCCTTGTCACGGGAGCAGTTGGCCTATCCAATTACCGATTTGGGCGACAAACTACGCTAACATACCCCTATGGTGGATGGGTTGCTACCTCTCCCTTAGAGGTAATTGCAATGAACAGATACCAAGGATTGCATACTCTTGCTCTGCTCGATTTAGACCCGACAGGTGAAGGGGTCGGGGGGCAGATTCCGATGCAACCTAAAGATGCTGCTAATGCAATGGAAATGATGTGCAACAAGTTATCAGATTCAATTCAAGAGATGCCTGATGATTCGGTTTTGGACAAAATGCGGATTGAAGCCTGCGAGCAAATTTGTCAAGATATTTCTGACTTGATGGTGGTGCTGTGTAGCGATATGGGTACTCCAGAACAGAACATTACATATTGCAAATTAAATGATTTATCGGGTGCGAAAACAGGCAGATTACATTGTTTGGTTATTCCTGCAAAACCCGGCGATGTTGAAGAAATGGCATTGAAACGTTGGGGGAAGAAGTGAACAGGGGGCGACTGCTCCGAGGTTCAATGGCGAGGCCAGCACAGGTTGAATTTCCAGGCCAAAAGCGCCAGCGTATGCGTATGCGTGGCACGAAACAGGCNAATTTAGACACTCAAAAACGTCTGCGTAAAAACCTCGATACACTACTCGAGGAAGGTGAATCTCTACTCCCGGCAATGACATGGACTGGGAAATTGAAGTGGGGGCGAACTGACCCTGTGACCAAAACGCTACGAGATTTGAGAAAGGTTCTCGACAANCGCCATGATAGAAAGTGGCTGGCGAAGCGAATGATGGCAAAGCGTGGGGATGATGTTGGTAAGGCGCTCGCAGGTTCGCTCATGGCAGCCCATGACGAAGATATTTCGCTNGTCGGAAATTANAGTCATCAGTCATTCGGTAAAGCCTCATTTGTTCGAAGGGGCGATGGAAAAGTAGCATACCAAGCAGGGATTCAAAACCATCACATGCCAACTCTTCGAATGCTCCCCTGGGAAGACCATGCGAAAAAGGGCTACTTCTTTTTCTCATGGAAAGGAGGGTTTGTCTGCACTGGTCCAGAGCCTGATATACCTGAAGGTTGGTTANATGATGTCCTCAAGAGATCTAGGTTCAACTTCAATAATGAAGGAAATATTTGGGCGACTGAAGGTTTGGAAATAGACGCCGTAGCTGATGATGAAATGTCAGGCGGAGGATATCTTGTAATGAATTTCATCGATGGAAGTAAAGTTGCTATTGGATTTGACAAATTGGAGACTGCTAAAGGTAAGACATCTTTCATTCACGACCTAGCCCTATCTATGCTTCCTCCAAATCTTTCCACAGTAATGACACCTGATGCGATTTGGTTTCCCGAAGGGGCTTCACGTGATGGCGCTCGAGATGCACTAGACCGAGTATTGGATGCATGGATGGGNCTAACCCTGAATGAGGGTTCAATTTCCAAGCGGGCTAAGCTAGCNGTGTTACACAACCTCAATGCGGGATTCATTGTCGGTGAGAAATGGTTTGAATCGGCCGATGATGCTGTAAAAGAATTGAATGGGTCCTCCTCAGAAAAAGAACTGGCGCTAATGTTGATGAAAGAAGCTAGCGGCTCAGGAATCAGGATTTCAAAGGGTGGAGAGATAAACGAAAGGGGTGGCGACGCGCTTGAAATCTCTGCTACATCATGTAATGACGTTTTATCTGGACTATGGGAAGAGCATGGGCTTGCTGGTCTAGTCGGAATTGGCATTGAAGAAGATGAAGCAGAAGATTTGTGGGTTGCTCAATGTAACAAAAAACGAGCCTTCGGTAAATTCTTGAAAGACATTGAATCACAGAGGGCCAAGGCCGATATCACCAAGAAATTCCCTTACCGTAAAGGAAAGCTTCCAGGTCCCGTGGGGATGATTCACGACCTTACAATCACTGGTTTAGTTGAAGGAATGGGTAAAGCAGAAAAAATGGCCCTTTCCAAAAAATCTGGTATTGATGAAGAGGCTGCTTCCTGGGCTTGGCTAATTGCGGCTGGCAAATCTGGCGGGCAAGAATGGCAATTCTCTTCGAACGCTAGAGACAAAGGAAGTGCATGGAGTCCAGCAGCGATAGAAGTATGGAATGCTGGAAAATCGTTAGTCGAAGGTGAAGATATCGATTACAAATCATGCCTAGAGTCGCTTAGAGCGTCTTGTGGACAAATCGAAGATTTGCCTTAATCACAGCATATCCAAAGAGTTTGAAATATCGCTCCATAGGTCTTCAACGTCTTCGATTCCAATCGACATTCTAACGAAACCTCTACCCAAGCCTGCCGCTATTCTAACGTCTTCAGGGATGAACATATGAGATGAATTGAAAGGACATTCTACCAAGCTTTCCACGCCCCCCAGGCTCGTTGCTTCAAAGATGATATCTAAGCCGCGCATGAACTTGAGGGCCGCTTCATCTCCCCCTTTGACAGTGAATGCAATCATCCCCGTTCCCTTAGGAATTGTTCTCTTTGCTAATTCATAATCTCTGTGAGATTTTAGGGAGGGATGGTGGACTACTTCTATCAGGTTATGTGCTTCTAATCGCTTTGCTATTTCTGCTGCATTTGAGCAGTGAATTGGCATGCGTGCTGCGAGAGTTCTAATCCCTCTTTCAAGCAAGTAGCAATTGTGTGGATCTGGTGAGCCTCCAAAGTGAACTTTCTTGATGAACATTGCAGCAATTAAATCGGCTCTACCAACTACTGCGCCACCAACAATATCAGAATGACCGCCCAAATATTTGGTAGTAGAATGAATGACTAAATCAGCACCCATTGTAATTGGTTGGCAGCCCCAGGGCGAGGCAAACGTATTATCGATAACTAGCAAGAGATTGTGCTTTTTAGCAATAGCAGACATCGCCTCAATGTCGCATATTTTGATTACTGGGTTAGTGATTGTTTCAATGTAGAGCATTTTGGTATTCTCTTGGATAGCTGCCTCATAAGATGAAGGGTCTTGCATATCTGCCATAGTAGTAGATATTCCAAATCGAGGCAATTCTTCGGTCATCAAACCATATGTTCCGCCATAAACATCAGAACTTGCAACTATGTGGTCGCCTTGAGATAGTAATCCCATCAATGTAGTAGAAATTGCTGCCATGCCGCTAGCGAATAATTCTCCATCTTCTGCTCCTTCTAGGGCGCATATTTTCTCAACCACTGCTTCGGAGTTGACGCTTGATAGTCTAGCATAGAGAAGTGTGTGCTGTGCACCAGCAGCCCATCCTGCATACCTTTCGTCAGTTAAATGATAGGTGGATGATTGGAAAATTGGTGTATTAACTGCTCCTTCGATGTGCTTGGTCCCCGCATGGACTGCGTTCGTCGAAAACTTCCTTTTGTCGGCCATATCTATCTCCAAACTGCTGTTAGCGACTAATGCACATCAACAATTCGCAATAATTGTTAGGTGAATGTCGGAAAATACCCCTGTTTCCACTGTAATTACCGTCAAAATGACGGAATCATTGAAAATGTAATGACTATTCGTTTGTCCATGAAACTAGATTCTAACGATTTGAAGTTGATTGANTTGCTAAAACAGGATTCTCGCGCTTCTGTGACTTCGTTAGCTGATAAATTAGGAGTTGCTAGAGTAACAACCCATGATAGGATGGTTCGGTTGAAGCGAGAGGGNGTCATTCGAAGATACACTGTTGACATCGATGCGAAGGCTTGGGGTTACGATTTGCGAGCATTCATTTTCGCTCGCTGTGAAAGAGGTAATGTGGATAGGCGCAACGTTGCACAGAAAATATGTGAATTCCCTTATGTTGTGCGTTGCAATGTGGTTGCGGGAGATTGGGACCTTCTAATCGAAGTCGTCAGCCCTTCAATGGATTCTCTGGGAGATGCCATTCTTGATGGCTTGTCGAAAGTAGGGGGTATTGCAAGCACGCAAACCATGGTTTCTTTCTACGATTATTCTGGGCCTGCTTCCTCACTGAGATGAGTGGCGTTACTAGACTCGTCCAATTCGACAATTATGTTTCCAACCAATAGTAACAAGCCCATTGCAAGCCAAATGGATATGTCGACCATGTCTTGTTGCCAACCGTAAAGCGTAGCCCAAACCGGTTCGAAGGAATAGATGATTGCTGCATGAGTAGGATTGAGATGCTTCTGGAAGATGTTTAGCATCAAAATACAAGCTAGTGACCCAAATAGTCCCAAGCACAAAAGCGGCAAAACCACGCCGTCTTGCCACGCAGATTCGAATACCGCTATTCCCCCACCTGCGATTACTGCAATTATGCCTGCGCCCAAAACCAAAACCAGGAATGATGTGGAAGTGACTGCAATAGGATCTAGTTGCTTGGTTATTCGGTCAGTGTAAATGATATGTAATGCGAAGAATAGTGCGCAAGCAACTGTGAGAAGTTCTCCTTTCCCCCATACAATGTGCGGTGGACCATCAATGAAACCAGCCCCGAAGGTTGCTAAAGCAACGCCCACAATCATCATTCTAGTTGGCTTCCTATCACTAATTTTGATTGATAAAATTGCAGTAAACACAACATAAAGAGAAGTCAAAAATGCAGATACTGAAGGAGTTACAGACCTTATTCCAATCATCTGCAGTACAAATCCTGCTAACATCAAACCTCCAAGAATAAGTCCTCCTTGCCAATCTTCTTTGGACGAGAGAGCTGCTCTAGCCGTACTTGAAAACGGAAGTAATGCTACAAATGCAATGAAAAATCTAGCCGAAACGATAACCCCTACAACTGCCGTTGTTGAGTACTGTGCAATTTCAGCGTCGAGTGAATTCACTGCTTGTTTCATCCAAACGAATGTTCCCCCCCACAAGAGAGTGACGCAAAATAGGCCAAGCGCTGCTTGTTGTCGCTTTGTGGCCATACTCGCTGGTCGTGTTAGTTACTTTTGATGATGGCGGTTTAGTTAGTATTAGTTACCATATTATTGCTGTTTTAGCAGTACCCTCTTGTGCTTGGTGTGTTGTGTAGTCATCATGGCGAGTGAGAGGTTTTGGGATGAGCCTATTGAAACTGGGGCCGTTCCAGATTCTGGAGATGTGTTCGATTGTATCGTCGTTGGTGGCGGGCCAGGGGGGTCTGCTGCTGCCTCATATCTCGCCATGGAAGGGAAAAGGGTACTACTTATCGAAAAGGGTGTTTGGCCGCGCGACAAAATCTGTGGTGATGCAGTTGGAGGTAAGTCGCTAGGTCACGTCCAAGCTCTGGGAGTCAAAGCGACGCTGGAGTCGACACCTCACTTCCGTGTAACCGGTATTGTATTTTCATCACCTAATGGAAGCGAGGTTACAGTTCCTTTACCTGAAGAAGATGTTGAAAAAATGGAAGCTGGTTATTCTCTGCCTCGTCAACAATTCGATTGGCTCCTATTCCACAGAGCAACAGAATTGGTTTTAGAAAATGGAGGTTCTGTCATTCAAGGTGCGACCGTTACCCAAGTGTTTGACGATGATGGCAAAATCTCCGGGGTGGAGATTGGCATCGGTGGAAAGAGGGGTGAGAAGCGAAATTACTCCGCTCCTTGGACAATCGGTGCTGGAGGATATCAATGCCCAGTTGCTAGAAAAATAGTCAAAGAAATGGCTGGAGAAGAATTAGTAGACAGAATGCACTATTGTGGTGGATACCGAGAATATTGGGACGGTGTAAAGGGCTGTGAAGGAAATGCAGGTAATATCGAAATTCACTTCGTCGATACTGTAGTTCCAGGATATTTCTGGTTATTCCCGCTTGGAGGCGGTAAGGTAAATGTCGGCATAGGTATGGTCATGGGGCTGCTGGATAAGCAAAAGAAGAAGCTCAAGACCTTGCAAGCAGATGTTATTGCTAATCATCCGTTATTCAAAGATAGATTTGCAGATGCAAAATTGATTGAGGGCACTAGCAAAGGCTGGCAATTGCCATTCGGCAGTCCACGAAAAGGTGAGAAAAATCAGCCCCGTCGCGCTTATGCGCCAGGCGCGCTGCTAATAGGAGATGCTGCAAGCCTAGTTGACCCGTTCTCTGGAGAAGGTGTTGGTAATGCATTGGTCAGCGGAGAGATGGCGGCACGTCATGTAATGGAAAACAAAGGTGGCCAGGAATATCAAGAAGAGTTGTGGGCTGCTCTAGGGCCGGAGTTAACAAATTCATTCAAGATGCAGAAAATGAGTCGACGTAAATGGTTGCTCAATTGGTTTGTAGGTAAAGCTAGCAGGAAGCCGGTAATTCAAGAAATGATGACTGAAATGATTGCAAGTAAAGAAGCTCAGGAAAATTTGCATTCTAAGTGGTTCTTAGTGAAAACCCTTCTATTCTGATGTGATATGATGGATGCAAAATTAGACGGCGTCAAAGCGGTATTCTTAGACCTTGATGGAACAATATACCTCGGCGGCAACCTAATCCCGGGCGCTCTGGAATTTCTATCAAGATGTGAAGAACAAGGGGTGCAACGGTACTTTTTATCAAACAATTCGTCGAGATCTGTTGATCAATATGTTGCTAAGTTACACAAGATGAACATACCTTGTACNCCTGATGATGTCTTGCTTTCAACACATGATTTGCTAGCATGGTTGCAAAAGGAAGGAGTCACAAAAACTTGGGCAATCGCAACAAAAGGTATGTGCCAAATGATGGAAGATGTTGGTATCTCTACTAGGGATGATAATCCTGAATATGTAGTTCTAGGTTACGATACTGAAATCGATTATGAGAAAATTTCGACCGGTTCTATTCACATGCATCGAGGAGTTCCCCTCGTAGCAAGTCACCCTGATATGGTCTGCCCTTCGCCAGACGGAGGTCTGCCAGATGTAGGTGCTTATCTTGCCATGTTGAAAGTAACCACAGGAAAGGANCCTGTCCATATCACTGGGAAACCAAACCCTGGAATGATAATGCACAAGATTGAGGAATTAGGCCTTAATGCTTCAGAATGTGCAATGGTAGGAGACAGACTGTACACTGACATGGAAATGGCAATACAAGCCGGTTGTGTCTCCGTACTAGTTCTATCTGGAGAAGCTACAATGAGAGATTTAGAAGAGTCTGGTAAGGAAGTTAGTGTAGTGGTGGATTCGGTTGATACACTCCTGAGGTGAAAGTTTGGGCAGACTTGCAGAGTTTTTCTCGAGGCGCGTGACGTTCGAACCCGAAGGACATGTAGTATCAGGAAGGCTTGCTGAATTTCGATTGATGAAATTGACTCGTGCTGTTGCAGGAGATGCGNTAGTACTTGAGGGAATTAGAATCCCGGACCCCGAAGAAGGCGGTAGAAGAGAAATCGATATGGTAATCGCAACGAANGATGAGATTCTATTCGTTGAACAAAAGCATTGGTCGGGATCTTTTACAATAACAAGNGAAGGGCGATTTTTCCAGCGAAGAAAGAATGGTGGAACGCTAATGCACAAGGATATTGTGGCTTGGACATGCAGAAAGGGTGACCTCTTATGCGACTTGCATGAATCTAGAACAGNTTCTTCTTCNCCTCCAAGCAAAGTTGTCTTAGTATTCTCAAACAAAAACCTAGAATGGGATCCACTGCCNGANGAAGTTCCTGCAGAAGCTTACGATGAAATGGGATTCATCAACATGGTTGAAAAGATGAATAAGAGTGCCCCAGATGAATTGTTAAAAGAAACGCTGCTAGGATTCGGAACCTGGGATACNATTCACTTGAATGGCGGTAGAACATTACATGGAGATATTCTAGAATACCCGTATGAGANGAGAGATTGTTCGATTAAACACACAGGATTTCTGGGCTTGATTACCGGGCCCAGGAGTTCTCTGACTACAGGAGAAATTGTAACAGACCAATCTGGACCCTTAGTAGCAGTTGTTGGTGAGGATGAGGCTCGAATTATTCCATTCGCCCATATTTCAAAAATTGAATTTAGCAACCCACGGGCAGAGTGGGGTTAAATGCAATTCGAGGTGCTGCGTCGCTATTTTTGCNAATATATTTTTTATGCACTTCGNGTTCAANATAATGCATTTCGCAATTCCATNGCGTCTATTCGGTTGTCTCCGTTGGTGTCAAACGCTGCAATAATCATTGAAATCTGGTCCGGGGTTAACGCTTCTCCAACTAATTTTTTGACTCCTTTGTAAAATTCTGGGCCGTTAATNGTCCCATCGCCATCGGCATCCATTTCTGCAAATAGCTCCTCTACAGNCTTCCCTGCGTCATTCATCACGTTCTTCAATTTCTCGAGTGCACTGTTACTGGCCATACCCTCTGCATAACTAAACGGAGCAAAACAGTTTCCAAAAACTCGTAAATTGAAAGTTTCAAACGCAAATGGCAACCAGCCCACGAATATGGCCGAGATGTGGATTGAAGCAATTGGACTGTTTGCTGGCGTTCTCGGCATTATTGCATGGATCCCTCAGATACGCGAGGTCTGGATTAACAAACGTCACGAGGGTATCTCTCTTGCAACTTTCAGTGTGGTAACAATAGCCCTAGGACTTTGGTTACTATACGGCATTCTGATCAAGTCTGTATCGATGATTATTGCAAACATAATGACGCTAAGCGTCATATTTGCTGTAATCTTAGGCGTTGTACGCCTTCGAAGGGCCGAATCAAATCAGTAGGCTGACTTGGTAGTGGTAATAATTGCAGCAGCAATCTTGTATGGGTCTCCATTAGATGCTGGTCTGCGGTCTTCCAATCTACCAATCCAACCATCTTCCTTGGTTGTAACAGGGATTCTAATTGATGCTCCACGATCCGATACTCCGTATGAGAACTCGTGGATGGATTGTGTTTCGTGAAGTCCAGTCAATCGCTGTTCGTTATGTGCGCCATAAACTGAAATATGCTTCTCAATGTTCTTTCCGAACGCTTCACANATCTTTGTCATCAGCTCTTCTCCGCCTTCTTCTCTCATCCTGGTGTCAGAGAAGTTAGCGTGCATTCCACTACCGTTCCAGTCGGTTGCTCCAAGTGGCTTAGGATGCCATTCGATGTGCAGCCCGTATTTCTCTGCGTTGCGCTCAGCTAAATAGCGGGAAACCCAGATTTGGTCGCCTGCATCCTTTGCGCCCTTTGCGAAGATTTGGTACTCCCACTGGCCACAAGCTACCTCAGCGTTGATTCCTTCAACGTTCAGTCCTGCCTCTAGACACTGGTCTAGGTGGTCTTCGATGCAATCTCTGCCGTATGCGTTCTTCGCGCCTACAGAGCAGTAGAACTGTCCTTGAGGAGTTTGGTCACGAGGGAATCCGAAAGGTAGGTTTGTTTCAGGATCCCATAGGAAGTATTCCTGCTCGAATCCAAACCAAAAGTCGTCATCGTCTTCTTCGATTGTTGCGCGTCCATTAGTCGCGTGCGGTGTTCCGTCTGCATTCATTACTTCACACATTACCAAATATCCTGAGTTTCGGTCTGGGTCTGGGTAAATTGCGACTGGCTTTAACACACAGTCAGATGAGCTGCCGTCAGCCTGATTTGTTGAGGAGCCGTCGAAATTCCATAGAGGACACTCTTCGAGGGTGCCGCCGAAATCTCTCCTTACCATTGTCTTACTTCTCATGCTCTGTGTTGGCTCTTTTCCATCAAGCCAAATGTACTCTAGTTTTGCCCACATGGGTATCAAAGCGCCCGTTATGAGTACGGTATATTATACAATCGCTCATTTTTTGNTTGTTTTCTTGTGATATTTTGCTATTCTTTACTAGGTTTATTGAGTGTTTGAATAATATAAGGTGTTGATTTGACGCGTTTGGGTGTTCAAATGCACGCGCCAATCGCGCGTGATTGAAAATTTGAACAACTGGTTGTATTTTCAGTTGTTAGCTGCTTCTTCGCTCTGCGGAGTGACGAAAACTGTGCTNCCNTCNCGNTCGATTTGTGGGAANGNNAAAGTNCCNCCATTGACNGAGACTGGGCANGAATTGCCACANGCNGGNGCAAGATANTCCTCGCCNGTTTCAGTAAGTACGAGTTTTATTCCNTGNCCTGCAGGNANNATNACATCCATNNCNTGGAATTCCATNAGCATNACNAGATTNTGNCCNGGGAANACNGTTTGNGGNTCNTANCCACCNGCGTGNTANCGNATATCCATTGTTGCNTGNCCNANNCTTAGNCCNGTTTNNGCATCCTGTANTTCNGCNAATATCTGGCCNCCATCNAATGATGCTGTNACATCCAAATGTAATGTTGGNAGNCCTGCAATATGCATATCTTGTTCGAATCCTCCACACGTAATTGTTACTGATTGAGTCCCTCCGCCGATTACTGAAACACCACCCACACTACTTCCTTGCTGATCGCATGAAGCTATGTCGATAGATTCCCAAGTTGCATCTTGAGGCGGCCACAACTCTTCGATTCTCCATTGTCCGTCGTTTCTCTGAATCTGTGCATGGTTATCCGGTTTTGGCCCTACTCCTTTGAGATAATACTCAAACCATTCAAACAAATCTTGCCCCCAGTCCCAACGAGTCATGTTGTGAATTGCTTCGGCTCCGTAACCTGATTCCTGGTTGTTGTGCTTTGTCCATTGGTCAGGGTAATTGTGCTCCCATTGCCCTAACATTCCCCGAACATCATAACCTGCTGCTGAATAATCAAGATACCAATTAACGCCGATTGGTCCCCCGAATACTTGGTGAGGATCTACATTCCAATCCTGCATGCCTTGAATCCAATAAATTGACCCGTTCCAATTTTGAAACGCTTTGTCAATGTGGCTTCTTTCATTGTA
>PBXT01000058.1 GCA_002727695.1 Methanobacteriota archaeon
ACCAATCCAGTCGCCGTCACTATCTGCCCATTGATATCTGAACAGAGGGAACTTGTCGACTTGGGTAGCTGCAGCATCATATGCTCCAGGCCAACTTTCGTCTTCATCTGGAGTACTGGGGTCGTCTACTGGTCTAATGGATGTCCATGAAGCATTGTCGTAATTATCTCCCCAACCATCACCATCAGTGTCATTCCATTGCGATGGATTCATCGGAAATGCATCGCCCCTTTGATTAATGTGCAATTCAGTAAATGGTTGTACATCGTAGTAGTAATTGTCTCCACGGCCATCAGAATCAGAATCAGCCCATTGTTCGTTGTCGGTTGGGAATACATCTCCTTCGTTGGAGTACCCGTCGCCATCGCCATCTGGGCAACCGAATCTGTCTTGGAAACTGGTTCCGTAAGTATTTGGACACGCATCTCCTTGAGATGCAGGTAGTGGATTGTCTCCATACCCGTCATTGTCTGTGTCATTCCATTGAGTGCCATCATCAGGGAATGCGTCGGTTCTGCCATCTCCTTGGTCAGATGTATTCCATCCATCGTTGTCAGGATCTAAGTCTGCGAACCAAATGTAGAAGCCTTCGTCGTTCCTTCCGAACGCTTGAGCGATTCTCGAACCGTCTGGAGACCACGATAGTCCGTTGTTTTGTCCACAATTGTTGCCGCTACCTGAATTGCAGTTACCTGGTCGAGGCTGGACAATATTATCTACGCCGTTACCTGTTGAAACTTCGTAAATCCTAGCAGTAGCTCCGTCTCCTTGGTACCAACTCATTCCGAAAATCACTTGACGGCCATCTGGGGAAAAGTCCGAGGATAAACAGGATGTTGATACTCCTTTGCTCCATTTTTGATTCCAAGATCCGGCTTCATACAATCGAATTGTAGCGCCGCTACCATCCCATCCTTCACAGATTGCCATATGCTTGCCATCGGGAGACCAATCAAGTGAGTTAACTACAGCATTATTGCTAACAGATTCTGATTTTACAGTCGACCATGTAGAGGTTTCTACAACATAGAAATCCTCGTAGCCACCAATTAGTAAGTGCCCGCCAGAAGGAGAAAATTCTACAGAGTAGAAAGTATTTGCATTTCCAGGCCTTAAATCCTGTATAACTGAAGAGTCGGTCATATTGATGATTCTTACTACGCATGCTGGGTTGCATCCGTTGTTAGATGCACCAATGGCGATTGCTGCGATTTCTCCATCTGGCGAAAGATCAATGTCGTATGCATAGTCTCCACTACCTGTATTTGCACTAATAGTGCCATGCACACTTGACATGTTGCTAGCATAGAACACATGTGCGGTATCATCGTCTTTGGTTACTCCGACAAACCGTCCGTCACCAGACCAAGAGACACTATTCAGATCTCCACCGACGTTTGCAGATTGGAAGTTTGTTCCGGTTGTAGCATTCCAAAGCCTTAGGTATCCGTTTTCATCACTGGTGGCAATTGAAGTGCCATCAGGCGAATGGTCCACATCATTAAAATCATAATTTTGAGGGATTGAAACATCTTTTNCNAAATTTGGNTTCGATGAAGTCCATCCATCATTGAAATCNGACGTNCCGTCGCCATCTCTGTCAGGGCAACCGTTACGATCTACNGTNGAATTNCCNGCAGCATANATNCAATCATCNANNGAATCATCGACTCCATCNCCGTCNATATCTGCNCCAGANGCAAGAGNNACCCAACTCATTGATATCATCAAAAATATCAGAGTCAATGCACGGCGACTGGCGCTTGCCATACANCCTCNGGTATCTTCCTTACAAAAGGATTTACGGTCAAGATGTTCNNNNANTTTNCAGNCATNAAAGGGGAATCGTTGAATGCCATGCCNNAGTAGGCAGAGTCGTGGCCGGTGANATCCCTCGAGTGAATATAGCGGTCAAAGACCGCATACTGCTCCATCTTTTGGATGAAGACGAACAGGCAGACCGCTATGTCGTAACCTCCGCACTAACAAGACCAGGGATAGCAGAAGCTTGCGCTCAGCATCCTCCTAATGTTAGCAGAGCAATGCGAACATTGTTGAAGAAACGTTTGGTTAGCGAACATTCTCGCTCGATTCGTGGCGATGATAGGCGGCAAAAAACTTGGCAACTCACCGATGAGGGCCGAGGTGAAGCCAAGAAGCGATTAGGCGAACTATCTGAACTCAGAGTCTTAATACGTGACGAAACAGATACCTTGTTAGAAATAGAAGCTAGCCAAGCAGCAACTCGTTTACAAGCAGACTTGTCAGTGTTACAAATCCTTCTTCACGCACAACACGAAGGAGTTCTTACCTTCGGAGANATTCGNTTTGGATTGGTTACAAAGAAAGACGAGGATTCGGANNTGCCTCCTCCGGGCAGGCTAAAACTGCTGGCTGGCGCTCATGCAACATACCACACATCTCCTCCGAAGACGCGACCGGTTCACGGAAGGACAACCTCAATTCAAGAACTGAATTCTTGGTTTGAAAAAGGCTCTCCATGTATGGTTATTCANGGAATCGCAGGTATAGGAAAGTCGACATTGGTGGCAAATTGGCTAGGAGAACACATGACTGAGGTTCCACATTTGTCGGTTTGTTGGTATCCTTGCCAACCTTGGGATAAGGCGGTTGGATTGGCAGTATCTTTGCTTCACAGATTCGGAGTTGATGACAAACATGATCCGTATCAGTTGATGGAAACCTTACCTTTGACTCCCGGTGCAGAATTCGATGTTGACTCTTGGCGTCGCAGATTGCTAGCATATCTTACAGATGCACAAGCGATACGCGAGAGATTCGTTGGTGAATCAGGGGGCCCACCTCCATATTGGCTAATTGTGTTAGACGACGTACATCATGTTGCAAAAGAGGCTAGGGATTTGTTAGGTGCGCTACTTGACATCTCAAAGAAAGCCCCGTTGCGGTTGGTTTTCATCTCAAGAACAACCTTGAATGTCTACGATAGGAGAGATGTACATACTAGAGAATTGGTTGAAGAACTCCCACTTCAAGGATTATCGATAGACGAGATTAGCGATTGGGTAGAAAATATGGATGGCTCCCCACCGAATCCTGAAGATGTTCACCGATTAACTGGGGGCCACCCACTAGCTCTAGAACTCCTAGAGATCTACGGCCAAGCCACTCACGGAGATTGGTTGAAATTCCTTGATGAGGAGATTATTGACCATATGCCCAGTGAAGAACATGAGTTACTGGCCACTCTTGCCGTTGCCGAGTCTCCAGTTCCGTGGAGTAAGTTATCTGGTGCAGTCAATTGGGAAGGAAACCCTCCTGAGAGATTACTGACATACGGGCTTCTGCTNGAGTTGGAAGAAGGTATGTGGCTTCATGAAGCACTTAGAGAGCGATTCCTGCGAGAGGTCGGAAGCGCTTCTGAGAAACGTAAAGATAGTCTGAAGTAATCAGAAATCACTTGCAGACATTTGTTGGTTCAACCAGTTGGTCAGTGCTGGCTTTGGAACCATTCCTGTTTGGCTTGCGACCATCTTTCCGTTGTGGAAAAGGAATAACGCAGGGATACCACGTACACCGAGGCGTGCCGCATTCATCGAATCAGAATCGGTGTTAACCTTGGCAACAGTTACCGGCATTTCGGTAGCAACTTGCTCTAAAATCGGGCCTAGTGCTTTACACGGTCCACACCATGGTGCCCAAAAGTCCACAAGAACCCATTCATTTCCATTTACAGTACTATCAAAATCAGCATCGCCCACAGAAATGACTTCACCCATTCTCTCACCTAAATTGCCGACTGTGGGCTCTCCTATGAGGGTTTGTACACCCCAATACTCATGACTTGCCCCCTTCTCGGAGGTTATGAGAGGGTAGTGATGATTATCGCACCATCAGTACTAACAGCAGACCTTGCAGATTTAGGAAACGCTTGCAGCGAGGCTGTTGATGCAGGATTGGATTGGCTCCATCTCGATGTGATGGACGGCAATTTTGTACCGAACCTTACCTTCGGACCACCAGTAATTGCTAAGCTGCGCAAGGCATTAGGAGATGGNCCGACATTCGATGCTCATTTGATGATTGAGAACGCAGAGGAATCATTTCAGCAATATATCGACGCTGGATGTAACCACATATCTGTTCACGCTGAGGCGGTAAAGCATCTACACAGGTGCGTCACAGCAATCAGAGCAGCGGGGGCAAGCGCAGGAGTCACTTTGAATCCAGGAACTCCTGTTGATGCGGCGTTAGAAGTATTATCTGAAATTGACCTTGTGCTGATAATGAGCGTAAACCCAGGATTCGGTGGACAGTCCTTCATTCCTACAGTCGAATCAAAAATTAGAAGATTGAAAAAAGCAATCGACNCACAAGTAGCAGCTGGTGGAAGACCGGTCCAAATCCAAGTTGATGGAGGAGTAAAGTCTCACAATATAGCGATGCTGCGCGACTGGGGAGTCTCAAATTGCGTAGTAGGCTCTGGTTTGTTCAACGACAAGGCCAGTGTATCAGACAATCTTGCAGTAATCCATCAAGCACTAGAGTGATCTCGATGCGAATCTTGCTGGTTACCCGGCTTTTTCCATTGCCGGAAAATGTTGCGCGCGGAACATTTGTTAGCGACCATGCGGANTTGCTAAAATCACTAGGACACGAGNTAAAAATCCTCAATGTTCTTCCTAGAATGCTTAGGATGAATGAGGCACGAAGGTCAACTATGGAGGGNGTTTCTAAGGCTCCAAAGTCATACACGCATGGTGATTTTGAAGTTACGGTAAAGCGCCATTGGGAGTTCCCCGATTTTCCTGCAGTAACAGCATTTAGTTCATCCCGAATAAGCAGTGCTTGGAAGCCAGACGTCGTAATCTGTCACACTATTTGGCCCGCTGCNTATGCGGCTAAGTCAATCGCAAAAAAGCATGGCGTTCCTTGGATAGCAGTAGTTCATGGGCATGANTTTGATGTTGCATTAAATGACCATCGTGGAAAAAGAATCGAATCGCTTGCACGCTCNGCAANTCNCCTANTCGTTGTTTCAGACTCNCTTTCAAGATTTGATTCGNTNACCATACCCTGCCACGTAAATGTTGATGATGAATGGTTGAAACCGATGAAGAAATTCAACGGACTATTCAGGAAATCGAAAATCGATATTCTATTTCCAGCCGACCCACGTCGCCCAGAAAAGAATCACCTGTTGGCACTCAGAGTTGGCGAGGAGTTAGAAACACGGGGTTGGAAAGTAGGAATTACAACTCTAAANAAGCAACCTCGTTCCATGGTCTGGGATAGAATGCTAGCCGCTGATGTTTGCCTGATTACTTCAACTCGTGAATCAGGTCCATTAGTTGCTAAGGAATCNATTGCGTGCGGTTGCCCGGTTGTCGCAGTTGATGTTGGAGACATGTCGCAATGGATGGATGTGTATAAGCCAGAAGTTGCTGATCTAGCAGATGCTGTCGAAAGCAGATTAGCAGACGGGCAAGACANNACNCTTCCTGNNAANAGCCAGTTNGAGANCGTAAGAAATCAATGGNNNTCNTTGCTNGAATCATTGTAAGCANGCCAATTTGAATGCTAACATTTCCATTTAAGCCCACAGCAAGTCAATTGCAGCGATTTTTTTGAGTCACCATTCTTCAGGTTAGTTTATACATCAGGCATACAACAGCGGTCCATGCAATTAAGCGAAGATGGCAA
>PBXT01000059.1 GCA_002727695.1 Methanobacteriota archaeon
CGTAAATTAGGACACTATCTCCATTTGGAGATATTTCTCCTCCGTTGATACCTATGTCAAAATCTGATAATTTTCTCTCCAAATTGAGGTCCACAGTAATCTCGGGAGATGCACTGACTAGATGCGACATCATCAGAATTGACAACAGCACTGCTATTCTGCGCATACCTCGGGGAGCGAGTATTCACCAAAAAGGCCCCGCCTAAAACTGCTGTTTCAACGGTAGTCCTTATTTCCCTAATTGGTTTGGGAAAGACATGGAGCGATTCGAAGTCAAGCGTGGAGTCATTAAATCGATGAATGGAAATGCAGGTTTAGCAAAATTAGCAACAGAATTTTTCAATGATGTTGAGGTTAATGCAGATGGTGTATTCACAGCATCTTTTGCTATACTAACTAGCGTAACCGCAGAATACACTTCAGACGGTAAATTGCAAGTCGATGTTGAACAAATGAAGGGCGACGATTTGTCTAACTTCCTTTCACAAGATGGTGGAAGAGAGGCTGCAATGCAATCTAGATCCCGCTGGTCTAACTTCCTAGACCAAGCAACCGGCTATTCAGCCAAGCAGCGTGGAGACAAGGCCAAGGAACAAGCAAAGAAGTTCTCAAAGGCTCGCTCTGCAATCAAGATGGCACACAAATCTATCGAAATGTCCAGTACTGTAACTCAAGAAACAATTGACAAGGCACATGAGATGATCGCCGAATTGGAAAAGATGATGGAAGAAGGAACCGCTCCTTCTGAAGGCAGAGTCAAGAAATTGAATGACCTACTTTGAGGCGATTAAATGTTGGATAAGGAGAGTCTAATCGAGAGATGTCCAAGAGTGGCTGAACTCGATGATTCTGCTTTAGAGAGACTCAATTTGATGATTGGATATGTCGAAGAATCAGTTGGAATTGACCACTTGGTCAATTGTTTAGCAGACGGCACCTCGGCTGGCGGTGATGGGATAATCCGCTGCTATGTTGGTTTCGAGCCTTCTGGGAAAGCCCACATAGGCTGGAAAGTGATTTCTCTTCAGATGAAGAGAATGCTTGATGCAGGCGCAAATGTATTGATTTTCTTGGCAGATTGGCACGCATGGGTTAATGACAAGTTTGGCGGAGTTATGGAAGATATTCAAACAACTGCAACATACATGGAAGAAACTTTCAGAGCACTCCTAGGCAATCCACCTGAAGGCGAAGGAGCTGGTGAACTACGATTCCTTTGGGCTTCAAGCATAATGGATTCTGGCGATTATTGGGCTAGAGTTCTAAGGTGTTCAAAGAATATGAGTTTAGCAAGAGTAAGGAGAACCTTCTCAATAATGGGAAGAAGTGAAGACTCATCGGATGGAGATTTATCCAGATTTTACTATCCTGCCTTACAAGCTGCTGATATTTTTGAAATGGATATTGATATCGCTATTGGAGGGATGGATCAGCGCAAGGCGCACATGTACATGCGAGATGTTGCAGATAGGTGGGGTTGGTACAAGGCTACATGCCTGCATACTCCAATCATTTCAGGGCTAAAGTCATCAGGAGCAAGAATGGAATCTTTCGACCACAAGATGAGCAAATCTGACCCTAGTGGTGCGATTCTTTTACACGATGATGAATCCAAATTGTCAAAGAAAATGCGCAAGGCATACCTTGACCCAGAGCAACCTGATTCACCAGTCTATGAACTAATTGAGCACATCATTCTACCAGAATTTGGAGAGGTAAATGTAACTCCAAAACCAGAGTTTGGAGAACCTAGCACTTGGACAGACTTGGATTCTTTCAAGTCCGCAGTTGCGGATGGAAGTCTTCACCCATTCGATGCAAAGATGGGTGTTGCAGCCGGTCTTTCTCGTGGATTAGCAGTCGTTTCAGAGTATTTCGAAGCAAATCCCGAAACCCTTGACCGGGTGAATCAACTAACGAAGTGATTAGACAAGGTTCATCAACGGGGTTTTGATGGGGCAACCAACCCCAAAGTGGGTTGGGTGAATCTTATGCCGAATATCGTGGTTTTAGTAAAGCGTGTACCAGACACCAATGCAAGAATAGTTGTTAGTGGTGACCGTGTTGACTTATCTGCAGTAAAGTGGGTAATCAGCCCATATGATGAGTTCGCAATCGAGACCGCACTACAACACAAAGAGGCAGAAGGCGGAACAGTAACCGCTCTAACCTTAGGCCCTGCTGATTCGGATAAAGTTCTAAAGGATGCAAAGGCGATTGGAGTAGATGAAATCGTGCGTGTCTGGAATGACTCTTGGAGTGAATTGGATTCAAACGCAATCCAAACCGCTCTGGCGCAAGCTGTCACTGACTTGGGTGCTGAAGTGGTCTACTGTGGAAAGACTGCAGCAGACACAGGAGCAGGATCTACCGGACCAGGAGTCGCTGAAAGATTAGGCTGGGCAAGTGTATCCAACATTACCGATGCATCCTTTGCAGGCGGAATAACCGTCACAACACCTGTAGAGGGTGGTTCAGCAAAGGTTTCTGTTTCAGGAAACGCTGTAATTTCTTGTGACAAAGGAAGCATGAAAGTAAGAAAGCCAAATGTCAAGGGAATCATGATGGCAAAGAGAGCACAAGTGAATGTTGTTAGTGCAGATGCACCAGCATCTAGCGTCACAATTGTATCACAATCACCACCACCTGCTAAGCCGGCAGGAAAGAAGTACGAGGGCGGCTCCTCCGCAGAAGAAGTCGCTAGATTACTAAGAGATGAGGCTAACGTTATTTGAGGTGAAGAAAGATGTCAGAGAGTGTAATTATCGCAGAAACAAGCAAGGGTGCAATCGCACCAGTAACCGCTGAACTAGTCAGTGCAGCAATTGCTTTGGGAACTTCACCAACAGTTGTTGTTCCATGCACAGATGCATCAATTGCAGATGGGGCTGGTTACGATGGTGTTGGTAGAACCATAGCCGTGAAAGGCGACTGCTTCGCAAATTATGATGCTTCATCTTGGGCAGCAGCTATCGATGCTGCTGCTCCTTCAGGAATCATCATCGCAGCAGCAACACCACAATCAAAGGATGTTGCAGCAAGAGTTGCTGCGAGAAGAGGACTATCCATCGTCCAGGATGTTGTAGCGATCGATGGCATGAACTTGACTAGCCCGATTTACTCTGGCAAGGCAATGCAAACAGTTTCCCTATCAGGTGACGCTGCTGTTTCTGTTAGAGCAAATGTATTCCCAGCAGCATCTTCCAGTGCTGCAAATGTATCAGTTGTCGACCAATCTGGAGACGTTGCAACCGCTGTACAGGAAATCATCGCNAGAGCCTCTGAAAGACTTGATGTCGCCGAAGCAAACATCATCATTTCTGGAGGAAGAGGAATGGGTAGCCCAGACAATTTCTCACACCTAGAGAAAATTGCTGACGTTTTAGGCGCTGCNGTTGGTGCTTCAAGAGCAGCAGTTGACACCTGGGACGATATTCCACATTCCATGCAAGTTGGCCAAACAGGAAAGACTGTCAATCCAAATCTGTATATCGCAGTTGGTATTTCAGGAGCAATTCAGCATCTAGCAGGAATGCGCTCCTCAAAGTATATTGTCGCAGTGAACAAAGATGCAGACGCACCTATATTCTCCCATGCAGACTACGGAATTGTAGCAACTTGGGAAGAGACTCTTCCAGTNCTAGAGTCTGCATTCTCTTCGATGATGTCCTGATTACATCCAAGCACCACGGCCTCTAAATCCGTCATTTAGGAACGGATTTGTTCGCTTCTCTTGTCCAATTGTAGTCAATGGTCCATGTCCAGGATGGACTATTGTATCCTCATCTAGGGGCCACAGCCTTTCTCTTATCATTCTCAATAGCAATTCCAAATCACCACCAGAATTGGGTAGATCTGTGCGGCCGATAGAACCCTGAAACAGGGTATCTCCTGCNAACAGGTGGTCTGGACCATCATCCACAATAAGTCGTAAGCAACACCCACCAAGTGTGTGTCCCGGAGTGTGTATTATCTCGAATTCCATGTCTGCGAAAGTATGTACTTCGCCATGTTGCCAGGTATTTTCAGCTATAGCAGGCTCTGGTAATGAGAATCCCCACCTACGACCTGATTCTTGTGCCAAACTCTGCAAGAAGAAATCGTCTTCATGTAGCCACCATTCNAGTGAATAGTGCTCTTTTAGGTATGGAATATGACCACTATGNTCAAAATGTGCGTGAGTATTGATTAAAGCAACAACCCTTCTTTCCCCTTCGAAAGAACCTATTTCATCATCTGGGTTGCCTATTCCAGAATCAATCCATTGAATGATTCGTTCAGAATCTCCTCCTCCGTCAATGATTACGGTTTCTCCATTAGCGGGATTGGTGATTATGCTGCAACGTTGCTGAAGCGCCGTTACAAAGAAATGTGCTATGTGCGGAGAAGCAACCATCTCACTCAATCCTCACGTCTATAGAGTCTGAAGCCCAGCGCCCGTCCTTATCCTTAATCCGNAATTCAAGNCGATGATTACCTTTGTTGAGCTTTACCCTGACCATTGGATTGTCTGAAATCTCTTTGCCTGTAGAATCTACCCATGACCAAGAGGTTATTCTCTCCTGCGGATCTTGAGTCCCGCTGGCATCCAGAGTTACTACAGCCGTTCCGTCTTCATCCGCTTTGAGGGATTGGTCACCACCTGCATCAGGGAGTGGTGCAATGATTTCTTCAGCATCAAGAGATAATGCCAACATCAAATCCTCCTCCTGAACCTCAACAGTTTCAACTTCAATTTCATCATTTAATGCATCGAGAAGATNCNCAGAATCGCTTNAACTAGCCGCTTCAATACCCGCTAATTCTTCAAGCGATTTATCATCTCNATACAACTCGTCTGCATCTATTTCAATCGCTGGCGCCTCACCCCAGTCATCGATTGCAGTCTCTTCTTCGATCAGTGAAGTTGGTTGAGCTGTCGAGTCGATTAACACAACCGGTTCAGGGTCGGTGTAATCGTTCTGGTCACTGCCTGCGATTAACACAGCGGATCCATCATCATTTGTTGAAACATGCTCTACCATTCCTTGAGTTTCAACAGCCCACTGCAATCCTTCTCGATTTACACAATGGAGATGAAACCAAGAGCCAGCCAATGCATGTTCTCCTCTATCTATGATAATCTGAGCAGGATGGCTTAACTCAGCAACCAGCTCTTCATCGTACATTATTCCGCCCATGTCTAAACCCATCCACGGGCCATCTATTGAAACGACTCGTCGATTAACATCAAATCGCTTGATCAATTGCTGCGATTGCCAATGCTCTATTTCTAATGCCTCTTCTTCACCAGGTACCAATCCGTGACCCTCCCGGGCAACTATCAGTGTGGAGCCATTCCATCCAATTGCAGTAATTCTCTCGCCCACATCGCCTCTCATTGGCCTCTCCCATACTTTTTGGCCATCTAGTGAGTAAGTGCTGACTTTTCCTGATTCTGTAGCAACTGCAACCATTGGTCCGACTTTTGCAAATAAAACTGAAGACTCACTCATTGGAGTTATAGTTCCCGTTGCATCAATAACATGGGCACGACCTAAACCATCTATTGCAACGGCATGGTCGCCTTTACCGGAAATTGATTCGATTCCGGTTTCATAAGAGTTCGAAGAAATTTCTTTCCCATCCCTGAATATCTGTAAAGATTCACTTGTCCCAACAATCAAATCTCCAAATGGAAATTCATACATGCAAGAAATCGAAGATAGAGAGATTTCTGTCTCACCTATCACTAATCTGCCGTCAACCTGTCCATATGCAAGATTGATTCCGCTTGATACAGCAGTGATTCTAGCGGTTGCATTGAACTTGCTAACCACCGGTACTGTAAGCGCCATGTGATGTCCAGCAAGGCCATCATTCATGATACCCATGCATCCAAGTTTGGCATGCACAGATTCTCACTAGGTCCTCTGATATGCTTGGATAGATCTTGAATTTCTGACTCGGTCCATCCGCAAAGTGGTTCAAGAGTGGACAAAGGCACCGTTTTCACATCTGACTCACGGCGCTGAATCAAAGATTCTCCTTCTTCTACAGTTATGCCTACAACTCCCCATGGATGTCTTTGCTTGACTTTTCCATGCAAATCCATTATGGCAGTTTTTCTGCCGATAAATGGGTCCCAAGTCCTCAAAATCTCAAGCATCTCTTCATCACTACCTTCGACAGGAATAACTCTTGAACCTCGGCGCATTATCAAAAATGCGGATAAAAGAGATTCTTCGTCAGTAACCCGGCATAGAACATCCCCTTGAACACCAGGAGGCAGCCCTCCTGCTGCCTCTATTCTATCACCAAGTTGCCAAACTTTGTCAGGTTCGAGAATCAACCTAACCCAAAAGTCTGGGTTGGTCAAATCAACGGATAGGCTATCGTCCAACTCACACATGCAACGGCCAATTTCACCACTGTATTCCTGTGAGCGATAAAGTTCCTTAGGACCGACCCTTTTCGTTCTGACTCCAAATGTTCTTTTTTGCCCTCGAAGTTCGTCATTTGCNAGTATAGCCNCTGCTACCTNTTCAGGCTCGATGACGTTNGCGATGACNTTTGCAGAGTCAATTGCTACAACTCCCAGAACGTGGCAGAGCAAATTCTCCACATCTTCGGATGATGAATTACTCGTTACTACTTCCATCGATCCGATTCGACCTTGTATCAAAGAAACCCGGGAATTGATCGCTAATTTTTCCATATTATTCGAAAGAGCCCGTTGAAATTGCCGCCGGACGATTTTGCTCTTTAGACCAAGCTCGCCATAGCGAAGTATCCAAGCTTGTTGCATCTAATCATCTCACTCATCATTATGCAAGCCAATTATTTCATCTGAAAGTACATTCACGGTCTTCGCGGAATCGTTTCTTGCCGCCTCAAGTGCATCCAAATATTCCTGAGAAACATTACCTGTAACATATTCACCATTGAAACAACTGGCATCCCAGGACTGGTCTCCGTTGATACTGGTTACTTCTATCAAGTCCTCGAGGGTTTGATAGAATAATTTGTCAGCTCCAATTTCTTCACCAATTTCGTCTATTGTCTTGTCATTAGCAATGAATTCTGTAACCGCTGGCATATCTATACCATACACGTTTGGATACCTAACTGGAGGTGCTGCTGATGCGAAGTAAACCTTGTTCGCACCCACTTCCCTAGCCATTTCAACAATCTGAGCCGAAGTCGTCCCTCTAACTATTGAATCATCGACTAATAGCACATTCTTGCCCTTAAACTCGTGAGGTATTGCGTTCAACTTACGCCTTACTGATTTCTTTCTCATCGCTTGTCCTGGCATGATGAAAGTGCGACCAATGTAGCGATTTTTGACGAAACCTTCTCTGTATTCAACGCCTAATGTTCCTGCCATCTGCAGAGCAGCGTACCTTCCAGAGTCTGGAACTGGAATGACTGCATCAATATCATGGTCCGGGAATTGTTCAAGAATCCTTTCGGCTAATCTTTGACCCTGATTCAAACGTGCTTGGTACACAGAGATTCCATCGATGATTGAATCTGGTCTAGAGAAGTATACATGTTCAAAGATACATGGTGAATGATGGGTTTCTTCAGCACATTGCTGAGTATATATTTGCCCGTTTGAGGATAGGAAAATCGCTTCACCGGGCGCAACATCTCGCTCTACTTCAAAACCGAGAGCGTGGATTGCTACTGATTCACTAGCCACGATCCACTCTTTCTCACCATCAACTTCTCGACTACCAAAAATCAGTGGGCGAATGCCATTTGGGTCACGGAAAGCAAGGATTCCATATCTTGAGATTAATGACACACAAGCATAACCACCTGAAATCTGTTTGTGCAATGCTGCTACTGAGGAAAAAATTGTTTTTACATCAATGTGAAATTCTCCATCGATTGCGAGATTATGGGTTCTAGAATGTAATTCCATGGCCAGTAAATTGAGCAATAATTCAGAGTCAGAGTTGGTGTTGACATGCCTACGATATTCACCTGTAAGCAATTCTTTAATCTCTTCAGCATTTGTTAAGTTACCATTGTGAGCTAGGGAAATTCCGAATGGATAGTTTACGTAGAACGGCTGAGCCTCTGCTGCTGAAGATGAACCTGCAGTGGGGTATCGGACATGACCAATTCCTACTGAACCCAACAGATTTTGCATGTGCCTCTTGAAAAATACATCTTTGACCAATCCGTTGGACTTGCGAAGGTGATATCTTCCTTTATTTTCGGTCATCATTCCTGCTGCATCTTGACCTCGATGCTGTAACACTGTGAGCCCATCGTACAGTAACTGATTGATGTGATAGCCACGCCTTCCAACGAGACCGATAATGCCACACATTTGTCTCGCCCAATCGATTCGAGTCGCAGGCGCTTTACAGCCCTTTCTCTAATTCTGAGGATTGTTCAGGGGCGGTGTGTCTTCTTGGACCAACCGTATGAACGCATCTTAGAAGTGGCGCCATAGCCACAAGATGCGCAGACGCTCTTCTGCTTGTGGTAGGAATTTCTACCGCACCTGCGGCAACGAATATGGGTGGTCTTCTGCCTCTTACCCATTGATGGAGTACCCTTGGACATGATATCACCTAACGGCTGGGCCACCGGCCCTCCCTTTATCAAACCGACGGGTAACCAAAATTCTACTCCTCTTCGAAAAGAACCCTTCTTTCCCGACCTGTTATCATAGCGAATGTAACGCCTATTGCCAATAGTGATGCTAGAGCCATTGCCGTTCCGCTAACAAGCAAATGGACAACATTGGAAAGCATTTGAGCACGCAATCCACTGTTAGCTTCAAGCAGGAGATCGTCGTTTGAGATTAAAGCCCAGGCGATTATAATTCCAACAGCCAAAGCAAACATCATACCAACAAATGGAGCAAAAGGCCGATGTCTAGAATCCGCATAGAAAAACAAGTTTCCAGTCAAAATAATCCCCATAACAACGTATGAGGTTAGAACTGCATTTCCAAATCTCTTGAATGATTCAGGATGGAAATCATTCTTCCATCCTCCAGTGACATTGATTGCAACCAAAACCAGAATTGGCAACAAAGCCGCAAGAATTAACAATTTCCACGAAGACTGAGATTGCTTCATTCTTCATCGCCTCCAATGTGATTCTTTGCCAAAGCAACAACATGCTGTATCTCATCATCTGTTGGAGGAGGTGAATTCTCTGGTAGCGGTAATGAATTTTCATAGGCCCAAATTACGATTGCAAAGGCCGCAATTGCCAGAGATATCCCCACTATTGTTCCAAAAATATCTGCCGCTGCAAGCCAAAGATAGTCTCTAAACTCTGTAGAAGTAGTCATGTATCCATCGAAAATCATAGCTGCAAGTGCGATCCCGGCCATTGCAACTGAAAGTACGGCGAGATTGATAGATTCGTTCAGTCTATTTTCTCCGTAACTAGCCAATGCTACCGCAGAAACCGAACATAGTGATGTCGAGAACAGTAAGAAAGTCGGCCAGAATACAATCCAGTACGGGTTGACATCCTCATTCCTC
>PBXT01000060.1 GCA_002727695.1 Methanobacteriota archaeon
CGCCTACAATCACGACATCTTCTGCCATGACCCTGCGAATGTAAACCGCCTAATCATATTCACGCTAAGCCAATGAGACCTAATCCACTCAACATCAACAAAATTGGAACGACTACATATTCGAATCCTGATCTAGAACTTCCGAGATTTGACAACTCTGTACCCCTCTGGAGTGTGCACTTGACACCTGGTGCATCCTCATTACCCCATACTTCGATGATGCTGTTACCTAGTGTGCCGTCTAATCCTTCAGCCTGAAGAGCTTCGGTTGGCCTTGGTTTGGTCTGCCCTAGGACATATACTGGATTTCCTAAACGCAGTCCATAGAGTGTCCAGCGATGCTTCTTCACCCTAGCACCACCGAGTAAACCTGCAACTGCAGAAGCCATAATTTGCTTACCTAGAGTTTGCGCGAATGCGCCATCCCATCTCTTGAGATACTGACCATAACTAGCTCTCTTGAATGAACCAGCATTAACTCTGATTCCACCAGTTCCATCGTGTAGAATGAATGGACAACCACCCTTATCTGAACGGATAGTTACCCAACTGCACTCCTCTCTAGTCCCATTGTCAGTCTTTACAGTACGACACTGGTATTGCTCATATGTCCAGTGATAGCCAACCATGTTTCCTACTGACATATTCTGATTTCCGTCTACAACAACAGTTAGACAACCTTCTGCAATTGGCCTAACTTGACCGACAAGTTCGGGATTGCCTACAGGTGCAGAACGCACCAAAGAAGTGGGGGTATCTAACATCTGACTGAGCATCTTTGACCTAAAATATCCAACGAGAGATAGAATAAATCCGATACCAGCAACAATCAATGGAATAATCATTCCACCTTCATATTCATCCTTAGACATCATTGATGCAACTGCAACCACTATGCAAATGATTGCTGTAATTGAATAAACACTGAACAGCGTCATTGTTGCAGGAGTAGGGGTTCCAACCTTTACTGGATGCTCAGGGAGTGGACTGCCATCTCCATGTGGGCCATATCGATTTGAATTATCCCAAGTGGTTGGCCCAGGTGCTGGAAGAATCCAATCATTTGGATCAGTTGTAGGAACATAAGAAGTCTGTTGCATCCACCAGTTATCGATGGATAGGCCGCTAGATTCCGCCTTGGCCTGTAGTTCAGCAGGGTCAATAGCACCCTTCCGAATCTTATGCAAATTTCCTTCCAAAGAACCCGGAGATGAAAACGCCATAACCATTAGACCGATAGCGGACAGAATCAGTGCTTGTAAGTCATTGACAGCACCAGCGAACCCAACTAAAGTGATCAATAAACCGATTACCCAAATTAGCCATCCGATCCAATGATAGGGGAAATTAACCTTGAATGTCCCTCCATTGAGGTCCAAGTCCTCGATATTCATCATTTCACGCAGAAGCAGAGAGATGATGAAGGTTCTCTATGACATACTAGCTGGCTTATGGTCCCAAACAGCCCATGTTCCAGTTGCTGTAGCAATTGTACGACCAGATTCAGTAGTGATTTGCCCTTCAAGATGGGCAACATGCTTACCTCTTTTCACAACATTGCCCCTCGCAGTAATCTTCTCATCTGGCCTGGCTGCAGAAATGAACGACACGCTAAGTTGAGTTGTCGCACACCATTCTTGTTTAGGCAGTATGGATACAAGGGCTCCGCCAAGTGCCATATCTAGCATCATCGTGTATAAACCACCGTGTGCGACACCTCCTTTGTTACAATGTTTAGATTCTATAACTAAGAATACTGAGGACTTACCAGCACCCCATTCACCTCTTTGGATTCCAATATCAACAGCCATATCGGTAAGGTGAGCTGGCTCAGACATTTCTACCATCAAATCACACCTACCACTTTGACTAGAATCCTCTTTCTGCGCTGACCATCGAATTCTGCGTAGTGGATTTGTTCCCAATTCCCTAGGTGTAGTCGACCGTCTTTTACCGGCATCGTTACTTGCTGACCTAGCAATTGTCGCTTCAAGTGTGCGTCTCCATTATCTTCTCCAGTTCGGTGGTGATGGTATTCTTCACCATCTCTGCCATCTACTCCGTAGAATGGAGCTACTTTTTCCAGCCATTTCATTATGTCATGATGTAACCCATATTCGAGGTCATTAACATAGCAAGATGCGGTGATATGCATAGGATTTACGAGTACTAGGCCGTCACGGATTCCACTCTCTGAAACTACTTTTTGGACATCACGCGTGATGCACAAAATTTCGTAGCGTTTCTCTGTTTCAACCCAGAGTTCTTCGACATATGTCGCTGCTTGGCCCGTAATCAGTTCGCCCATCTAAACACCGTCAGCCAATCAACGAAGAGTCATCCATACCGCTACCAGTTATCATCAATGGTATTGCAACTATTACTCCGCAGATAACACTGCAAACTCCAGAGAAGGCAATATTCACGCTGGTACTCATAGAACCCGCTTGTGCAGCAATGTAATCTGGATAAGTGAATTCCATAAGAATGTCTGCAGCGAAGGAAATCAAGATTGTAATCCAGACTAAGTGTATCCCCATTTTTTTCTTTTTGTTTATGGAAATCCCACCAAATACTTGTCCGATACAGCATAACAGAGCGATTGCTAGAATTACATACATCATGGTAGGAGAGTCTGCGACATCTTTGCTGTAAATCTCAGAGTCAGGGTCTGTGATTAATGAAACACCTAACATTGCGATTAGAGTTAACACTCCCACAATCGCTCCATAAATGATTATCAAAATACCCACTACTTGTGGAGCAGAAGAATCCTGCTGGATGATTACCACATTTTGAGGCAATCCAGTATTTGGGTCAATATAGATTGTCTGTGGTACTCCGGTCAGTTGGCTATCACTTGGTTGCATGAANNCACCTTCNAGACAGTAGTCATTAGTAGTTACGCGAGATAACCAGCCTCAAAAATAGGAACCCTGTGGACGAATCATGGCCGATGTNCTTCTTGTCTACAAGAAGAATTTCGAAGGGGTTCATGATGAATCCCTAGAATCGGTAAAGAATGTACTGAATTCCAAATCTAGTACAATCAGAGTCGACATACGTGCTAGAGAGCAAGTTCGACGTGCAGACTTTATTGGCAGAGACCTGGTTATTGTCCTTGGAGGAGATGGAACGCTGACCTCTATTTCGCACAATATCGACTCAAACACACCTGTAATGGGAGTAAACTCCCACCCAAGAAATGATGATCCCGATGGTTCATTTGGATTTTACATGGATTGCGATGTTGAAACCTTTGAGAATGACCTAGAAGCGGCACTCAGCGGAAAAGCAATCGTGAACAGATTGCCTCGTTTACAGGCTACAATAGAAACCACAAGCGGTAACAAAATCAAGACCGACCCTGCAATGAATGACTTGCTTATTGCTAATACGCATCAATATGCACCCTCAAAATATCACATGCGAAGAGGAGCAATCGATGTCAAACAAGTCTCTAGTGGACTAGTGTTCTCGACATGGTTGGGCCAAGGTGCATGGTTCAATCAAATCGCTAGAGAATCTAACCTAGGGAATGTGGGGGATTCTGACACTCATTACTTGGTAATTGCAAGGGATATTGATGCAGAAATCACGGATGAAAGATACATGTCATGGACAAGTGAGGCCACGGTGATTACCAGCGATATGCACAGAGGGTATGTTGTCCCTGATGGCTGGGATGAATACCAATTCAATCGAGGAGCTTCGATAACTGTAGATTTATCCGGGCCTGTATTACAACTTCTTACATTTAGAAAATCGATGAAACAAAAGTTTGGTGAATGATTTCAAGCCACATGCATTGGTTTTGAAATCCAGTCATGGACCTACTGCCTACATCTCTAATTGTTAGGAATAATTCATTTGCTAGAGGTTCTAGCGAGAAATAATGCCTGATGAGAGATTTGAGGTTCTACGTCGAAGCATTATGGATGCTCCCGTTATTATGAAAGGAGAGTACCCCTACTTCATCCACCCATTATCTGATGGAGTGCCGACTCAATCGTCTGAATTGTTAGCTGCTGCTCGTGATTTAATCAACGAGAACGTAGATTGGTCAAAGGTTGACGTTATTTTGGGAATTGAAGCGATGGGCATACCGCTTGCTGCTGCCCTATGTTTACAATCCGGTAAGCCATTGGTTATTGGAAGAAAAAGAGAGTATGGACTGCCAGGGGAAACTCCAATTGACCAAACAACTGGCTACTCAAAGGGAGCAATCTATCTGAACGATATTCACAAAGGTGACAGAGTTTTCATTGTGGACGATGTCATTTCAACAGGAGGAACATTACTACCCATTCTCAAAGCAATAGATAGAATTGGGGCAGAAGTTGCTGATTGCTGGATTGTATTCGAAAAGGGAGAAGGAATGAGCTACGTCAGATCTCATGGTGATTGGCCACTAAACAGTCTTGTCAGAATTGAGATGCAAGGTGACAAAGTAGTCCTCCTAGAATAGTGGTGTAGAAAGTAAAGTGCTACGGAGATAAAAAAAGTGGAAACGGGGGACCGAAGTCCCCCGCTTCCGGGTTTTTCTTAGGAGGTGATCCATCTGCAGGTTCCCCTACAGATACCTTGTTACGACTTAACCCTCCTTGTCGAAGACAGACTCGAATACGCCATTAAAACGCAGCCTCATCCATCCCCAACTAAGATGGTTTGACGGGCGGTGTGTGCAAGGAGCAGGGGCATATTCACCGTGCTATGTTGAAACACGATTACTACGGAATCCAGCTTCACGAGGGCGAGTTACAGCCCTCGATCCGAACTATGAACAGGTTTCGGGGTAGCGCCGCCTCTCGGCGTGGCTTCCCATTGTCCTGTCCTTTGTAGCGCGCGTGTAGCCCAAGACATTCGGGGCATACTGACCTGTCGTTGCCCGCGCCTTCCTCTGGTTTCACACCAGCGGTCTCTCTATGGTGCGCCTCATGCGGACATGAGGGTCGCAAATAGAGATGCGGGTCTCGTTCGTTATCTGACTTAACAGAACGCTTTACAGTACGAACTGACGACGGCCATGCACCACCTCTCGGACAATCCAATAAACTCGTTACGTTGATCTTCATTTGTCCGTCGGCCTTGGTGAGTTTTCCGGCGTTGAATCCAATTAAACCGCACGCTCCTCCCGTTGCAGTGCTCCCCCGCCAATTCCTTTAAGTTTCAGCCTTGCG
>PBXT01000061.1 GCA_002727695.1 Methanobacteriota archaeon
TCAATTTACTTTACTGGAGAGGAATACATCACTTTTATGTCGAAGTCCATATCTTTGCTTGACAGATGTGAACCGAATGTGTATTCATGTGCATCACCAAACTGGAATTCCGGCCAAACCACTTTGGGTAATGGCCACAAACTTTACAGGTTCTGGGGAGATTACGACCATGAAATCAATTACAACAGCCATTCAGAGGGAACATTCAATGATTTCAAACTGATAGGCGATTACAGCCAATCGATTGCGAATTATCAATTGAACAATAGTTCAGGAGCCCTCAATACTGCTGCTTTGCCTTGTGGACTATATTTCGATATTGGAACAGGCCGAATATATGGCACTCCAACCAATGGTTGTACAGATACTGCAAATGAAACTTACACAATTACTGTAACTCACGGTTCCTCATCATATGCCTGGGCAAGAAACCAGTCATTCGAAGTAACATTTGGAATTGGACCTGCAGTACCTGTGGTCTCATACAACTCAGCAGACACAACCCAGACATACACAAGAGGAGTTGCGATCACACCGATTGCGCCAACTGGTATTACTAACAGTGGAAATCTGCATCATTTCACAACATATCCGCCTCTGCCGGCTGGATTGTCAGTGAACAGTACTGGACATATTATCGGAACACCAACTGCTAACCAAAGCACTGCAATCTTCAAGGTCAAATCTTGTAATAGTTGGAATATCTGTAGTGCAGGTGTTCCGTTTACAATTACAATTAACGAACCTGCACCGGTAATTTCCTATGCCGATTCAGAATATGAATTCTTCAAGGATGTTCCAATCACTCCAGTAGTACCAACCAGCACTGGTGGTGTGCCATCATCTTGGGAGATCTCACCAGCACTACCAACTGGTCTAAGTTTGAGAGGAGACGGAGCAATTGTCGGTATTCCATTCGTGGACTCACCCGCAACAAATTACACAATTTGGGCTAACAATACCGGTGGTTCAGGAACTGCGGTTCTAGAGATTACAGTGAATGGAACTGGTATTTTCATCAATTATCCATACAACACTGCTGAACTAGCACAGTATTCACCGATGATGGCATTGTATCCTTCAACATCTGGAGCTGCAATTGTTTCATGGAGTATTGAGCCAACATTGCCAAGTGGTATCTTCTTTGGAACTAACAACGGTACCATTTGGGGAACACCAAGCACTCTGACTGAGAGCGCTGTCTACACAATCAATGCTACAGGAGTCGAAGATTATGGTACTGCAACTGTTACCATTTCTGTTCTAACTGATACAGACTTGGACAGCATACCTGACATCAATGACGATGACATTGATGGCGATGGCTGGTCCAATGTGGACGAGACAAATTGTCAGACTGATGAAATGGATGAGAATGATTATCCAAGCGATATCGACCAAGACAGGATTTGTGACCTACTGGACACGAGTGATGATAGAGCAATTATCGTAATCTATCTTGACAACAGTCTAGAATTGGCAATCAACTCAACGATTAATCCTCTAGTGCCAATCACTGCAGGAGGAGACATTACTGGCTGGGAGATTTACCCAGCTCTGCCTCTAGGATTGGATTTCAATGGAACAATGCCAGGGCGCTCTACCAGTGATACTGGTACAATTTCAGGCACACCTACTGAATTGAGTGACTCTGCAATCTACACAATCTGGGCTAACAACTCCAACTCTGGACAGAGTGGTTCCTTCCAAATCACAATCAGTGTCCTAGAAGACACTGATGGAGATGGAACACCTGATGTATATGACGATGACATGGATGGCGATGGCTGGTCCAACGAAATGGAGAACCTCTGTGGCGAAGACCCACAAGATGCATCCAGTAGTCCGGTAGATACTGATGGCGATGGCTTGTGTAACTACATCGATAGTGACGATGACAATGATTCATTCATTGATACTGATGAGATCATGTGTAACTCTGACTCACTAGACGCATCTTCTGTACCTATTGACGATGACAACGATGGAATATGTGATGCATTGCAGTCTGATAGAGACCTGGACGGATGGGCAGACGGTCCTGAAGAATCCTGTGGCTCTGACCCAGATGATGCTTCAAGCGTACCAGTCGATTCTGATGGTGACATGATTTGTGATTCACAAGATGATGACCGTGACGGAGATGGTGTCGGTAACAATGTCGATGACTTCCCAGATGACCGCTCTGCATCCAAGGATACAGACGGTGACGGTAAGCCTGATTCACTATCAGGAACATCAACTTCTGACCCACCACTTGTAGAAGACTTCGATGATGACAATGACAACTGGTCAGATTACGATGAAACAATGTGTGGTACTAACCCGCTTGATGAGACAGACTTCCCAACCGATTCTGATGGTGACGGAACTTGTGACGCTCTAGAAGATGACACTGACGGTGATGGTGTTGCAGACGCAGAAGACGCATTCCCAATGGATGGCGATGAATGGCTAGACACTGATGGTGATGGAGTTGGTAACAATGCTGACGGAGACGATGATGGCGACAATTGGTCTGATGCTGATGAAGATAGATGTGGTTCCGACCCACTAGATTCAGGAAGCGTACCTGCAAACATTGAGGACGACGGCACATGTGTTGCAACAAAGACCAGTCCAAAGAAGGATGATGATGACAGCAGCTCATCCACAATGTGGTGGCTTTGTGTCTGCTTACCGCTTCTGCTACTATTGCTATTGATACCACTATTGTATGTAGCAAGAGAGAGAGGCGATTCACTTCTTGTAATGGTTGGAGTTAGAAATGGTCCAGAACCAGAGAACACCACATCTCGGCCACAATTCAAGAGAGGTAGCGGTACCAAGAACGATCCATTCGTTCTAAGGCCTGCTCACGTTGAAAACTTCGGAGACAGCGTAACCAGCAAGGAATCGATTACAATTTCGAAACTCGACCCAGACACACTGATTACAATCACAGACATGGCTGCAAGTACTAACCGTGGCCGCTTNAACATGGATTCAATCATCGTTGAAGGAAATGCTGACGAGAAGGGAACAGGTTCTGTTGTATTCAACATGATGTTTGATGACAATGTCACTGAGGATGATGTCAGTGGAGTCTACACCGGACAAATCCGTGTTGGAAGTGCATCCGTCTATCTGCTATGGGAAGTTACTGTTGGTGACCCAGAGGCTGACGAATTGGCCGCTGCTGACCTCAGAGCTGCTCAATTGAAGGCAGAAGAAAAGGCTGAACTCAAGGCTATTGAAGAGGCTGAAGCGAAAGNAAAGGCTGAGAAAGAAGCTGCTGAAAAGGCGAAGGCTGAGAAAGAGGCTGCTGAAAAGAAGGCCAAGGAAGAGGCTGAAGCGAAAGCAAAGGCTGAGAAAGAGGCTGCTGAAGCAAAGGCAAAAGCAGAAGCAGATGCCAAGGCAGAAGCTGAGGCTAAGGCAAAGGCCGAGAAAGAGGCTGCTGAAGCAATGGCAAAAGCAGAAGCCGAGGCAAAAGCAAAGGCTGAGAAAGAGGCTGCTGAAAAGAAAGCCAAGGAAGAGGCTGANGCNAANGCAAAGGCGGAAGCTGATGAGAAACTCAGGATAGCAGAAGAAAAGGCTGCCGCTGCTGAGGCTAAGGCTAAGGCTGCTGAAGAGAAGGCTGCTGCGGAAAAGAAAGCCAAAGAAGAAGCTGAAGATGCTGCTCGTGTTGCTGCTGAAAAGGCTGCTCAAGAAAGACTTGAGCAGATGGAGAGGGAGATGGAAGAGCGCCGTAAGAAACTCGAACAGATGGACGAGGCTGCTAGAAAGAAGGAGGAAGAACTCCTACGTATTTCTGAGAAGGCTAAGAGCATCGACTTCACCACTCTGGGTGTAGCGGCAAGAAGTGTCGCTTCCAAGCCAGTAGAAAAGGGTGCAACAGAAGTCTCCATCGGCGACACCTCTGACTTCGAAGAGACTGGTACCGCATGGGTCCAAGACGACGAAGGTGGCATGAACATCTCGTGGACTGGAAAGACTGCAACCGCATTGACTGGTGTCAAGGGCTTGAAGAGAGGCTTCGCTGCTGCTGCAACTGTAACAGCTAGCGATGACCTACAGAGAATCAAGGGTGTTGGGCCTTTCATTGAAGACAAGTTGAACGCTTTGGGAATATACACTTTCGAGCAGGTTGGAAACATGACCGCTGACATTGAAGAGCAAGTTAACATCGCAATCGAATTCTTCCCAGGAAGAATCAAGCGTGACAAGTGGGCAAACCAGGCACGTAAGTTCGCTAAGCAAAAGTGAAACCCATGGAATTAATTTCTGATTTGCAGGACTACCTTGATGGCTTGCCATTAGAGGCTAAAATTGGCTTATGCATATTTGGAATTGTGACTGCTTTGATTGGGGCTAGACTCGTTCTGATCAATCCATGGAAAGAGATTGTTAAGCAAAGTTCTGCAGGATGGGATGACCATTTGGTAGGTCCACTATCGGTTAGATTGAATCTATTCATCATAGCAGCAGGATTACATTTAACGACAACATGGTTGATTGAAAATGATGTTGAGTACAACAATTTACAGCCATACTTTGGTGCAACATATATCTTGATTGCAACTTCGATTACGAGTGTTTCTGTCAAGATTTTGATGCCTGTTATTCTTGAACTATTTCAGAAAAGGGATGCTGTCACTGTATCCGGTGGGAATCCCTTCCTTGTTATGTGCACACGTGCAGCCATATACTTCATTGGATTGTATCTGGCATTATTAGAATTAGAAATTGACCTCTTTGGGATACTTGCTTCTTTGGCGTTATTGTCTTTGATTATCGGTATTGCGATGAAGCAAACTATCAGCAACATCGCAAACTCATTCCTACTAGCAATCGACCGTCCTTTCGAGGTTGGAGACCGAGTAGAGATTGAAGGAAACATGGGAACAGTAGTTTCGATTGGTGTCCTTTCTACTAAGCTGCTAACCAGAGACGAGAAACTCGTAATCATACCTAACAATACGATTGTGTACACGGATATTGTAAATCATGCAAGAGGTGGAGGCGAAGGTATTGCAAGCAGGAAATCCCTAGTGATTGACATCGGTGTGAGTTACGATGAAGACATCTCTCACGTCAAGTTCACACTGCTCCAATTAGCAAGGCAATCGCCACACTGCTTAGACAAACCTGAACCAAGAGTTTTGGTAAATGAATTAGATGAGTTCACTAAGAATTTCAGACTTTTCGCATGGGTTGAGAATTACAATGAGGAGTATATTGCTAGAGATTGGTTGTTGAAAGCGATAGACGAAAACTTCAGTCGCGAAGGTATCACTATCTCTT
>PBXT01000062.1 GCA_002727695.1 Methanobacteriota archaeon
GGGGTGAAGCCCCTCGTCGGACCTCTTTAGAGCCACCGGCTCCAAATCATTCCAAACAACAATGATAGGGAAGCCCCCGGAGTGCAAAATAATGGCTACAATGGACACCATTATCCTCCTGCTGCACCCTATCACTGCGGCAGCNATCTTGGCATGGATGTGGTGGCAGTATGGCTGGAAAAGAAAAACCCGTGAATTGAAGGGTACTGAGCGCCAAAAGGAATTGGAACGTCATGAAAAAGTTGGAGAGCGAATCTTACAGGCAGCAATAGTTTCTGTAATGATTGCCTTCGCAGCAAGGTGGTACACTGGTCTCGGCCTACTACCTGGAAGCCTTCACGGATTTACAGGACCAATTGGGATCATCTTGCTATGGGTTATGGCTCGCTGGGGAAGAAAATCCCGAAAGGACAAGTTGCAAAGGACGAAGCATGGCAGGGCCGCAGACTTGCTAATTGCCCTGATGATTTTCCATTCATTCCTCGGNTTCCTCTACATTTTCGATATCGTNGGAACCNCCTAACCATTTCGGGCTCCACCAATTCCATTTGCCCATCAATCGCATTGTTGAAGGTACAACAAGAGCTCTGACAATCGTTGCATCCAATAAGATTGCAAGGGCGAGTCCAAGTCCTATCTGCTTCAGAATAACCACTGATGACAGTCCGAATGCCAAGAATACTACAACCATGATTGCCGCAGCTCCGGTAATCAATCGTCCAGTTTTCTGAAGGCCATTTGCTACTGCTTGGGTGTTATCTCCGGTGACTTCCCACTCTTCATGAATTCTAGACAACATTAGAACTTCATAGTCCATAGACAATCCAAACACGATACAGAACATGATCACTGGATTAGTGGCTTCAATAGGTTGAGGTGTAAAGTTGAGAAGTTCCGCACCGTTGCCCCATTGGAAAACAAATACCAACATTCCGAAGGATGCTGAAATCGATAAAATGTTCATTACGATGGCCTTGATTGGAATAATTACACTTTTTACTTGAATGTAAATTAGAATAATTGTTGATGTGAAAATAAACGCAATAGCAATTGGGAGGTTTTCAACAATAGCATCGAGAACATCAACGCTGTATGCAGCAAAACCTGCGACCATCAGTTTTCCTTCATCTCCCACATCAAGTTCTTCCATTAATTTTGAACGCTCATCGCGCACGTCATCGACGAAGTTTCGGCTATCTGCTCCAGTAATTGGACCATTCAGTGAGAATCTAACATAAGTTACGTCATTGGATAAAAATTCGCTTCTGATGTATTCNCTGGTTGCTGCATCTTGAGCGGAGAGATTGGATATTGGAGTCTGCCAATACTCCACTGCCATTGTTTCATTTATGTCAGAACTGTTGTCATTCCAATCACCGGGGTATGCCATGGCATAACCGAATGTTTCGTTCACTCTACCATCTTCCAACTGTGCNGTCATCCATTTGTGCATGGCTCGAATATTTTGTTCGGACAGGGGGTCTTCTCCATCGAAGTCGACTACTATTGTTGCAGAGTTCACCGCACCTTCTGGCCACTTTTCATCCATGTGTTCGAAACCTACTCTGGTTTCATCGTCGGGCGGTAAAGCGTCTCTAGATGCTATGGAGAAATCTGCTTGCAGGAAAGGAAGGCCTGCTCCCAATAAAATAATCAAAGTTGGAATCAGAATAGCCCATGGCCTATCCATTACAGTGGTTGCAATTTTCGACCATATTCCCTCGCCGTCATCATTTTCGGTACTAAATGCAAACGGAATTTTCAACTTGAATAATCTATGACCTAGCATCGNTAACACAGCNGGCAAGACCACGATAGAGAANATCATAGCAACNGATACAGAAAGAGTACCTCCAATTCCCAAACTCGGNAGACCCGTATTTTCAAAGAATAACATTCCCATCAAACCAATTGCAACAGTGACGCCGCTGAAGAATACAGCCTTACCCGCAGTGGCAACGGTCATTGCTGTGGAGGTCCTAATATCTCTGCCGCGATTGAGTTCTTCTCTGAATCTATTCACCATGAATAATGAATAATCAACCGACACCCCAATTCCAATCANTGTGATAATGTTCAACGCATANTGTGTTACATCTGTTGTATTGGATAGCCAGATTGTTATTCCCATAGCAGAAAGTACNGTNANNATTGCAATTCCNAGAGGNAGTAATGCAGCAATCAAGGTTCCGAATACGATACCCAAGATTATCAAAGTCAAAGGNCCTGATACTAATTCTGCTTTGATTAGGTCGTCCTGGATTCTAGTATCAAATGTGACATCTATCGCAATTTGTCCGGTTCTCCACGAATCGAAATCAGAATCGATTTCAACAGATTCGTAATGCTCTGCATAGAGGGCTTTCGCTTCCTTTCTATCNAGGTTAATTATCACTCGATTTTTCGCCCAGAATCCATCATCTTCTTNCTTAACGAACTCTTCACGCTCATCTCCGGTTTGGTCCCAAGAGTATTGAATTTCAACATCATCCAATTCTGCGAATGGTTCGAGCGCAGCGATGACTTCATCCCTCCACTCTTGTGACGAATCGTTTAGCGAATCATGCTGAACCAAATATGTGAACCCCTGAACGTCTTCTTCTTCACCGAAGAAAGCATCTTCCAATAGATCACCTGCTTCGATTGATTCGAGGTCTCCTTCGCCCCATGATTCAGCCCAATTTGGACCCATTAATACTAGGGATGACATNAGAATGCAAGATAGCATTCCAATCACAAGTACTGATTTGCGATAGTCGTAAGTGAACTCTCCTAGCTTGAAGAAAATGCGATCTTTTAGCATGTCTGGGTCTGTCACACTTTCCATGGCCTGCCGCTTGAAAATTACTATATCAAATAATGTATGAAGTCCGTCGTATTTTCTAACAAAAATAATNNGGTTCAGCGAAGCATTTTGTTATCTCGATTTGCCCAAAGGTTCAACCATTTATCCAAGTTATCTTCCTTATCCGATTGGATTAGTTCACGACTGGCTCCATCAGCAGGTTGTACGCGGCAACCACAAGCATTTGCATGACCTCCACCTGTTTCATCGAGGAGAGTTGCCAGCATAGACAAGTCGTACGGATTATCTTCTTCTCTAAACGAGTTAGCATAGAATGATGCTCCTAGGGCNGGATAATTTGGGTCCTCGATGCTACCATCCATGTAACCATGAATTACGCAACATGCAATCGCCTCAGGACCTGCGATTGCTGTTACCAAGTATCCGTTGCTTCTGATGCCGGTTTCACTCAAATCACAAATTGCCAATCTATCAACAATCCTAGTATTTTCTTTCACTGCCTTCGCTTGGAGTTCTCTCTCACTGGTTAGGGCGTCNAGACGTGGTTTGTGACTTTCCAAAATCTCTGCTAATGAAAGTCCTGAAGCAAACTGATTCATTACGACCTGCATATGCTCAGGGTCTGAAAGTGATAGAGAACGAGACAAGCGGATGATCGGGCCATCCTGCATGAAATCTTCAAGAGAAATTCCTCCCGAATCCAAGGCATCAACAATTGGCATTACTTCATCNAAGTGCGATAAGTCAAGTTCGCTCTTCATCAAATCATACGCTGCACGAGCGGCAGAGGGNGTATCTCGCCAATGACAAATTCCACCCTCTCTCTCAAACACTGACTGTTGCTTTGAATTCGGTCGATTGGTAAGATGATGGTCTAGATATAGTCCGCAATCCTCGTGGAATGGTAAATCGCAAATTGCGGTTTCTCTGTCAATAAGGTGATCTATGCTACCTGCTCTAAGTAAAGCTGGGTGAGCAAAATGAACTTCGAGATCTGGCTTACTAGCCTTCAGAACCGCTGCTGCCATCAGCCCATCTAAATCAGAATCTGCTACTACTCTGACTATCCCATCAAGTACTGACATAACATTCGGCGAGGGCGAGCAACTCTTGAATGTATAGGGTTCACAAAAAGCGATGGGGCTATGAACAGGGAGTTCTGCCACATGTTCATGGAGACCTCTTGTGGNGTTGTTCTGGTCAACTTTGGCTCCATTTTACTCCTTCAATATCCGCAAGGTCACTGGGATTTTCCTAAAGGTCACGTNGAGGAAGGGGACACTGATAGAAAGGCTACTGCGGCTAGAGAATTGGCTGAAGAAACCGGTATTTCTGATATTGAATTCATCGAAGATTTCGAGTTTAGAACCGCGTATGATTTCCGCCACAAAGGAAAGAGAATCGACAANCANGTTTTCTGGTANATTGCAGANACTGAAACTATGGCNGTCAAGATCAGCCACGAGCACCAAGAGCACCTGTGGCTAGAATGGGATAGCGCAATGATGCAACTTACCCATCATGAGAGCAAAGGAGTTCTATCTGCTGCTCACGCGCACATGAAATCTATCGGCAAAGAATAGCCATGCAAAGGGTACCGATCCGAAAGATGGGTTTCGGAAGGGGACCCTCTCGTCCGATGGTATCATATGCAAAATAAGCACTAGGATATGTCATGAGCGAAAGAGTGAATATTTCTTCAGGTGCGCCATGGGAACCTATTGCTGGGTACTCCCGTGCAGTAAGAGTTGGTCAATTCATAGAGGTTGCTGGAACTACTGCTGTGGATGCGCAAGGAAATTTCATCGGCGAAGGGGACGTAGGTGCCCAAACCCAGTATATTCTTGACAAAATCCAACATGCAATAGAACAGGCAGGTGGTGCCTTATCTGATGTCGTACGTACTCGAATTTTTGTTACCGACAGAGAGTACATGATGGAGGTTGCAAAGGTGCACGGGGAATTCTTCGCTGAAATACTGCCAGTCTCTACTGGAGTGGAAGTTGGTGCTTTAATCGATGATAGGTTGCTGGTAGAGATAGAGGCAAGCGCAATAATTAGTTCGAACTCTTGACACATAGCACGGGTACCGTTTGATTAGCGGTTAGCGTTTTGTTTGCGGGTCATTTCGGCAATTCCTGCCTCTCTTTTCCCCTTAGGAGTCCATAGAGATTCGTCTTCTCCTAGCCTTGCTGAAGTCCACCTGGTGAGAATGAATATCCAATCTGAGAGACGGTTCACATATTGTAGAGCTAATGGACGCATTTCATCCTTGATTGCAACCATTGCCCTCTCTAGCCTGCGCGTAACTGTCCTTGCTAGATGCATTGCCGCAATCGGGCCTGAACCGGTTGGAAGAATGAAACTCTCAAGCGGCTCCAATTCTTCATTCCAAGCATCCATTTCTTCACATAACCTGTCTGAATCTTCTTGGTCAACCAACTGCATGTATTCTGGAATTTGGTCTGGCGGACAAGCAAGTTCTGCACCTAAATCGAACAACTCACTCTGCATTCTACCTAGGGCAGCAGAGCATACATCCTTGACTCTTCGAACAGTAATTCTAGTTCCGCCATCTGAATGAGTATCCGGTAAACGATTCGTTTCCATCAAAACTAATCCAAGTAAAGCATTGACCTCATCACAAGTTCCAACGATTTCGATTCTAGCATCGCTCTTGGCGACTCTGCTACCATCAACGAGTGAAGTTTCGCCGCCGTCGCCGCCGCCGGTGTGGACTTTCGTGATTCGGACCATGTACATCCCAAGTCATGCTTCAACAAGAGGTCTGCGGCCGTTTATGCCTGTATCAAGCGGATGCCACCACTCAATATCCTCTTCGCCTTGGCACCATGAATAATGAACGAGATATCCGTCAACAACGCCGTGCCACTCTAGATATCCTGGGTCGAAACCTGCGACCCGAGCGCCTAGATCTTCCAGTTCATCACCAATATCCTGCCATTCTTTCACCAAATTGCCAAGTTGCTCNGCAACCTCAACTACGTGCTCATGATGAGGAGGGAGCCCCTCGACCAGGATTTCCAATTCTTCTGTCAAGTCGTGGGCTTGATCCTGAAGTGATTGTAAACTCACAAGCAATTTTCTCGCACGAGGTAACTCTTGCCTAGCTTCATCGATTGTTACAACTCTTGAACCATCCGGCAATGCTAGAAGAGCCATTTCATCAACCAATTCACTAATGTCCATTGGTTGTCCTGCGAGTGGTGGTGGATTCCATTCGTTCTGCACGAACAGCGTACTCTAACTGAGGCCTCTTCAAGCCTGCGGTGTAATCTGTTCGGATGAAGCGATTTCTTGGGTTGGAACTTGGATGCGATTGGCAACTTTACCGCCAATGACTAATGCTAGGAATCCCCAAACAAGAATNTCAATACCAATCATTATCCAAGCAAATGGACCAGCAGACTCCAACAGAAGGTTTGCATCATATGGTGTACCGTTAAGTGCCATGTACAATGATTGGGAGAACAAAGATGCACCGAACCAAACGAAAACCGCATACCAACAGATAGTTGACAGAGCCCAGTCTTTTTGTGATTCTACTTTGTCCATGGTACTAAATCTNCATCGTTCCTATTAAATGAAACCCCGTTTTGTATCAGAATCGATACATACAGAGCAGTAACTCATTCTTCTTCACTGGATGGNCGGAGTCTACCAAGAGCNGATTCAATGGCTTCTATCCACTCTTTAGCAACNGCTTCCTCGCCACCAGATTCGGCTAGTCTTCTACCCCAATGCGATGCTTCAGCATCATTTCCAATGAATGTATGAATCCTTTCAAGTGCTAGCCAAGCCATTGGATTTAGGTGCTCTTCTTCAAGATCCCAAGACTTCTCAAAACACTCTAAAGCTCCATGCGGCCCGGAAACTTGNCCTCTTTCTAGAGCAACAAGTCCCGCTTTAGACCATGCCAAAGGAAGTCTACCAATCAATAATCCACGGAATACTAACCAAGTCTGGCAACCNCCAATTACTACGATAGTTGCGAAAGCCGCATACTCCTCAAACGAAGTCAATGACTCCCATTGGTCAGCCATTATTGCTGTAGCAGATACCGAAAACANAATCCCTGCAAATGGTGCNACAATTACCTCTTCTCGAGTGACCAACATATTGTGAACTCCACGAACTAATCCTAGCGAGCCATACGCTAGTAGCACATACAGGTGCACCTCTACACTAGTGGGTCTCGGCCCAGTCTCACCAATGAGAAGTAGAAGAGCGATGATTAGCAAAACGCTACCATATCTTTTCGACGGTCCGGGGAACGGTTGGCGGCTGCTCATCAAAATTAGAGTAAGCGCAATTGCGAACTCCAATAGTAAGAACCACCAGTTCTCCATGTGCCACGGGTGGAGCGACTTATTCTTGGTCTTTTGTCAAATTTTATGATAAGAACTTCCACGAGAAATCTCGTTTGCTCTGTACAATTGTTCCATCAGAACTACCGCAGCTAATTCGTGTGGGAAGGTCATCTTTGACAATGAAATGCAAGAGTAACCATGCCCTTTTGGGAAACCATCTGCTGGTCCGATTGCTAGGTGAACATCATCACTAGAAATCGTCCACTCATCAAACATCTTCGAGAAGACGATTGAAGTCATCATCTCTCCACCTTCGTCCAATAGTATTGCATTACTGGGCAGTTTTGTCAGGTAATCTTGACTAGGCAGTTTTGAATTATGAATCTCAATCCTTACTTTTGATTTCAATCTTGCAGAATAATCCTCAATCAAGGAGTTCATTTTGGAATCTGATGCACGCCCATGCAAATGAACAATGATTCGGCCCATGTTAATCCCAAACAGTTCACCCCCAAGACTATTGATGTAAAACCCAAGGCGAGTACATGGGTTGGTGGCCGTTCAAGAAAAAGTCAGCGTCTCGGCCAATCCCTGATGTTATTCGCAGAGATACTCGTTCATGGCTCTCAGATTTACAAGAAGTCTGTGAAAGAAACTTTGACGCGCCTGAAGAAGCACGCCGACAGATTCGACAGATGGCTGGAGAATGGATTGATGCTAACCGTGAAGGAGTGATGGAAGATTCTCTTCTTGAAGGGCTAAACATGCGTGCATTTAGGCTGCTTAATTGCTCAGACGATGAGTTCTCTAAGTGGTTAGATGATCTCAACTTTTGGAAGCCTGGCTGGAGACCAGAGGGAACCAGAGATACGGATGAATCATGAAGGGGTGGCTACCCCCACGGTTCATGGCGAATGCTGGGCAATTGCACATGTTGTACACGTGCCCCTTCTGCTGGAAGGTGCGTGGTCTGCTTGAACACCTCGATATTCCTCACGAAAGAATTCAGGTAAATCCTATGCGCACAAAGAAGACTTTGCCAAGCGCACCTGAATGGAATAAAGTCCCTGTTTGGGTTGATTCTAACAACGATGTTCATGTAGATTCAACACCCATTATGAAGCATATTGACACTATCCATAATGGCGGAAAATTATGGTCAAGTGATGATGAAGAGCGGCGTGACAAATGGATGGATTGGGTTGACTTACACATGTCAAAAGCAACCATTCCAATTCTGTATGGAAGTCTCGGTTCGGCGCTGAAAACAACCACTCGAGTTTCTAAACTTGAAAAATTCGGATTCTTTTCGAAGCGCTTGTATGCTTGGGCAGGTTTCCCAGTAATGTGGGGGATCATTGCCAAAAAGAGAGTCAAAAAGGATGGGAGAACTCCCAAAAAATTGTGGCATGATTTACTAAGTGAATTCACCAACCAATTCGATGGAAAAACATTCTTTGGTGGAGAAACTCCTGATTTGGTTGACTTAGCTGCATTTGGTTATGTTCGCTCAATATCTCCCTATCCACAGTTTTCACAAATTGAAGACCATGAGGCTGGAATGAACTGGTATCGTGCCGTTGAATCAACCCTGAAGGTGTGAACATGGGTATCGTTGAAGGGCCATTTGGTCTTAGATTCATCAAAGTAGATTCAAGTCAAATCTATCTTGGAATCGACAAAGGAGCATGGGTTTATGCAAGCGAAAGACCGAGGCACCGGGTTGACCTACCCGCATTCATGATTTTGGAATCACCAATTTCCAGATCTCAGTTTGCACAAATTATTGGTGAAGAGGATGATTCTGATGAACTCAAAGACATGATTACTCATGATGATATCGAGAAGGTGTGTACGAAACTATCTGAACATTTTGATGAAGATGTCAGACGCCCAAGTCAGGCTGAATGGAAAGCTGCTGAATCCTTGATCAGCCTTCCTTGTGGATGGACCGAACTATTGGCAGATGAAGCTACTGGGAACCATCGTGGAGCGACATTAGACGGTAGACCAAGAATTGGAGAAATGATTGGGCCAATGTCAGGTCACAGGGTTTCACAATCTGCGCATCCCNCTCGCGAGGGCGTGTACGCGCAAGTTACTACCCCAGGGGATAGACCGCTTCCAAAAGTTGGTTTCAGACTGGTGGTTTCACCAAAAAGGGACGGAGAGGCACCTAGGGTCCCTGATAACGCAAATTTGGCAACAAACATTCGCAGTGAATTATTCTGGACCACAATTTTAGGAATCATTCCTAGTTTCACAATTCCAATACTCAGAGGTTTCTCTTCATACGCAATTGATGGTTGGGCTAATCTGCTATTCGGCGGTTTATGCGCAGGATTCGTAACCGGAGCATTCTGGCGTCCTAAAAGAGCCACTTGGGGCTTAGATTCTGATGGCAAAGTTATCCAAATCAAAGACTAGACCAGTACGATTCTTGTCTAATCGCATCCAATGCGCAAATCGCTGCCATGTTGACTATGTGACGAACTCCGTCTGCCCTAGCCAGCAGCTGGACTGGCTTGTCTAAGCCATCCAAAATAGGACCTGTCATATCAGCATCGCCTAATTGTTCTAGCAACTTGTAAGCAATATTTGCAGAAGCCAAATTCGGACAAATCAGTACGTTTGCAGGTCCATCAAACGACATGAACGGGTATTCTGATTGAACGTCAATATCCAGTGCAGTATCCGCTTGCATTGGACCATCAATACTGAGTGTTGGGTCCATCTCTATTGCCATTTCAATTGCTTCCTCAATTCGCTCAGAACGTTGTGCCCTACTGCTTCCAAAATTAGAGAATGAAAGCATTGCAACCTTTGGCTCTAATCCAAATCTGCGTGCTACCTTAGCGGTCTGGACTGCAATATCTGCAAGAGTTTTGCTATCTGGATATACATTTACTGTTGCATCTCCTAGGAAAATCAATCTGCCCTTGACAACCATCATGTAACAACCAATTGCACAATGGCTGTCCTCGTCGCTTCCAATCACTTCTAGACATGGCCGTAAGACATCGGCGTAATTTCTACTGATTCCTCCCAAGAAGCCGTCTGCATCACCCTGTTCTACCATTTGTGCGGCAAAATATGGCCTGCTTTTCAGAAGTCTTTGAGCATCAACAATTGTCATTCCCTTACGGCTACGATTTTCAAGTAGCTTCAAATCGTAATTTCCAATCCTTCTATCATCGTATCTTGGATTGGTAATCTCACAATCAAATTCAATATTCAATTCAGCCATTTTCTCGCGAATACTTTTCACATTGCCTAACAAAATTGGCTGACAAATATCTTGTTCAATGCACTGTGCTGCGGCTCTAATGACCTTTTCATGATCGCCTTCAGGGAAGACGATTTTCTTCTTTCGTCCTTTAACCTGATTGAATACTCCTCTCATTACTGAATACGACATTCCTAATCTTGCTTCTAGAGATTCTCTGTATGCTTGCTTGTCGAAATCTTCAGCACTAATCGCTGCAATTCCTTCCATTACTGCCGCTTCTGCAACATCTGCAGCTTCCCAAATCAATACGCGTCTATCAAATGGCTTGGGTATAATGTATTGTGGACCATACTGCATTTCTTCACCAGAATAAGCGTGAGCGATATAGTCTGGAACCGGTTCTTTTGCTAGTGCTGCCAGTGCTTTAGTCGCAGCCATCTTCATGCCTTGAGTGATATCTCTAGCACGAACGTCAAGCGCACCTCGGAAAATGTAAGGGAATCCGAGAACATTGTTCACTTGATTTGGATAATCTGAACGGCCTGTTGCGATTATTGCATCACTGCGAACCGCAGTTACCTCATGTGGCATAATTTCAGGATTGGGGTTTGCTAGAGCGAAAATTATCGGCTTTTCTGCCATTTTTGCAACCATTTCTCCAGTGACTAAGCCTCCTCTGGACAAACCTAGGAAAACATCTGCGCCGACTAGAGCGTCAGCAAGGCTTCCATCTTCAGAATCGACAGCAAATGGAGCCTTGAACTCATTCAGATCTCCATCATCCAATCGATTTTTTGTCATTATTCCCTTGGAATCGCACATCACAATGTTGCTCATTTTTACGCCTAGAGAGACATAGTGATTTGCACAGGCTATGGCCGATGCACCTGCCCCTGCAACTACCACCTTGATTTTCGACAACTCTTTGCTTTGTAACTCAGCAGCATTTAGTAAGGCTGCACCAGAAATAATCGCCGTTCCATGCTGGTCATCATGCATAACAGGAATGTCTGTGGCCTCTGCTATTCTTCGCTCGATTTCAAAGCATTCTGGGGCTTTGATATCTTCTAGGTTTATTCCGCCAAAAGTAGGTGCAATATTGCATACTGTTTTGATGAATTCCTCTGGGTCTTCAGTATCGACTTGAATGTCAAAAACATCGATGTCTGCAAATGTCTTCAACAAGAGACCTTTGCCCTCCATAACGGGCTTCGAAGCAAGTGCTCCAATATTACCCAAACCAAGCACTGCAGTACCATTTGAGATAACCGCTACAAGATTTCCTTTCGATGTGTATCGATATGCATCGTCTGGTTTTTCTGCAATCTCTAGACAAGGATATGCCACTCCTGGTGAGTAAGCGAGAGAAAGTTCGTGGGCGGTAGAATGCGGTTTTGTTGGAACGACTTTGATCTTACCTTTTGGTTCCGCTTCATGATAATCGAGAGCTTCTTTTTTGATGGTGCTTTCACGCCAATCTTCATCCATAATTATCTCTCCAAAGCCTATTCGGACAGACCTCGGGTTTGACCTTTGTGTGAGGCAGGACCCAACATTGCTCAATTAGTGAACAAATAACGAATACCGAGATTATNGGTGACTTTTACCTCAAACAATTGAGCATTCGCTTCATATACCATTGGATTAGGATAGGAAAACATGAACGGTTCTCTCAGGCCCGTAGGGCCTGCTAAATCTAGTGCAAGAGCGGTTATGCTTGTCACTGTGATGTTGTTGGCATCTTTGGGCCCAATATTGACATCTCCAGTGGCTAGTGCACATGAGGGAACTAACGGCACAATATGGCCGATGGAAGGCTCCGAAGACACCGGTTGGGTGCTTCTCAATGCAACAGGGGCGAATGCCATTAACGGGACTCAAGCGAGTGCTGAATGGATGATGAACTTCGCACCTGGCGCCATTCTGGAAAATGTGACAATGGAGTTGAGAGCGGATGGTTCTGATGGAGTAATGATTCAACAACCATTGCTGATGGCACAGGACACCGGACAAGTGATGTTTGACTGGAGAGGCAATGGTTGGCTAGGACAAAGCTTCGGATTCGATGCCTCAAATCCACACCAAGGCAGGCTAGGACCAAACGCTGACGTGGGCGCAACTGTGACTNTGCCCTCTGGTAGCGAAATCACAGATTTCATTCTTGAAGTTCTAGCGCCTGCTGATCCTTTCACCTCTTTGGAGCCTGTTGATTTGTTTATCCAAGATTATGAAATTCATCCAATTGATGGTCGAATGTACGTAGCCATTGGAACATACATCATCATTCTAGATGCGCAGTCTAATCCAAGCGCTATTGATTTGTTTGAGATTGAGAATTCTGAAGATGAAGACTACATTGTGGATTTAGAGATGGATACTCAGAACAATCGAATGCTNGTAACTACCGATCAGGGATTCATTCATTCAATCGATTTACTAGACACCAGTTGGAATCCTGATTTACCAGTAGAGCCTTCTGGTGGCGAATGGACTAATACTCACATAGCGAGTAACGGTGATTTGTTCGCTTTCAGTAATTCAGGTGTTTTCAAACTAAACACTGCAGGCACAGGTTGGACGCTTGAACAAGCAAGTTCGACCACTAATTGGCCCGCAGGCACCCCTTGGAAAACATTTGAACACAATGGAGTGATCTATGTTTCAATACTAGACGGGGGAGTTGGCCGATGGGATGTTTCGTCAATGTCAGCCCTATCGCCGTGGTCTACTGCAAATAATTTGCATTCAGATTTCATCAGTGATTTTGCAGTTGCTGGAAACCAGTTACTCATCTCATCATATGATGCTGGAATTGCACGTCGTGACCTGTCTAACAACTTCTGGCTAGCTACTTGGAATGATGGCAATTGGTTGTCCTCAAACGAAGTAGCAGGAATTACTGTCGTCAACAATGAAGTCCAAATCCTAACGATAGACACTGTCCATAATTACAATACTAATTCTGGAACATTCTCATCATCCATTCCTCTTACTGATTTGGGTCTNATCAATGATGCTAGAAATATAATTCACTGGCCAAATTCGGGTGTTCGAAGCCCTACTAATAACACTGTGATGGTGACTGATGGCAGTGCTGTTTTGGCAATGCTAGAGCCTGGGAACACACCAATGTACACCGGCGATTTCGTNATCGGAAGCGGACCTAGTTCTGGCGACATGGGAGATGCAATGCAATTCAATGGAATAATCTATGTTGGTAGTGAAAATTACCTCGACCGTTACTCTATCGGACAATCAAGGTGGCTTTCTGCTATAGACACTGGCGATTTTATTACTCAAATCGTCAATGATGGAACAAATGTATTGGTTGCCACAGAGGGAAGTGGAATCCATGTTATTGACACCACTGGAAATGTAATCGATACATGGGATGCGAGTGATGGTCTACAATCGAATGACGTTTCAGGACTAGATGTTGAAGGAGATTGGGTCGTAGCAATTCACCCAGAGGATGGTGCTACTGCATTCAACAAATCAACACCGGGTTCTGCAGTTGCTCTCAATGAAGCAAACAGCGAATTAGATTCTGACAATCCTACTGGAATCGCAATCCACAATGGGGTTGCATACATTGGAACCGCTGATGATGGATTAAACCGCTACATCATCGCTAACGATACATTCCTTGGTTCATGGGTCTCTACTGGAATCAATGATGTTGATTTCGCGCCAGTGGCAATTCTTGGNTCTAATCCTCAAGTTCTTCACATGGGATTACCNGGCTATGGTGTNGCAAGAAAGGACCTGTCAACTGGTGAAATATTGATTCCACTTACACAGGANCCTAACTCTCCAAATGCAGGTTCTACTGAAGTATTGCCTTCCAANCAAGTNTTNGCAATAGAATCCACTNCCACCAATTCAGCAATTTACATTGGTACTTCAAACGGAGCAATCAGATGGGATGGAAACACTGCAGATGCGTTCCCAAGAGGTAGCAGTTGGAACCTACAGCCAGACCAATTCTTTGATTTTGCAATCGATACAGGAACGTTTGGAGGCTACATTTATGCTGGAACAAACATAGGTGTTTGCCAATATTCGGTGCAGGCAACTGTGATTTATGGCCT
>PBXT01000063.1 GCA_002727695.1 Methanobacteriota archaeon
GCTGCCATCATCTTGTTCTTCCACTCTTTCCACACATCGTCGCTTCGCCTAGGTCGGAAATCAGAGTCTACCTTTGCCGTAATGTTTCCATCTCCATCGACTTCTATAGTAGACCAGCCATCGCTTCCATCTTGACCCGGTTCAGTATCTTCGCCCGGTGCCGAGTTTCCGTGGTCATCGAGGCACTGTCCTCGCATCTCGATTGTCCCATTCTTGATTAGTTCGAAAACAGTTTCAGCTGATTCGCCTTTGTATGGGCGGTATAGGATTGCTCCACCTGGAATCTTGAATCCGTCATCTTCTAGCAAAGAGTTGACTTCGTGGTCGATAGCGTGGTTCCACATTTCGTGGTCTTCGATTCGACCATGCTCTCGCATGAAGTGAGACAGACCACAGTGCCAAATTTCGTGAGCGAGAATAGTCATACGCTCATCATTGGTCAAGTCGTTTAGGAAATGTGGATTGAAGAATATCCTCTTGCCGTCGGTTGAAGCTGTTGGGCATCGATGGTCTACAACAGGTATCAGTTCCAGATTCATTGCTAATGTGCCGATGAACGGTCTCCAACCTAGCAACTTCATGCGATCATCCGTCCAGTCTTGCAGAGCTGCGGTCTTCGCCCCCTCGTCCTCCTCACTGGGAGGAGAGAAACTCACCTTCTTCTCGTTAATTTCAGACATTCAAATCACCTCAAACGATAATCCTGTTTTCCAATTCTTCGTGTAACGGATGGTCTAGTAATGCTTCAAGGAAGTCTTCCTTACCTTCAGAATCCATAACCAATGTGATGTCGTGATGAATTAGTTGGGCCCAGTCATTAGGGAACTTGAGAATGATATCAAAGAAGCCGTTCAACAGTTCCTCAGGCTTCTCATGTTGGCGCATATTGTGAACAATTGCGGACAGCATAGCNTACCTCTGGTCNGGNCTTTTTGGGATAGTAGGCTTNATTTCTCCAGCCAACATCTTGCCAACATCTGGAATCTTNCCACTCCACTGTAAGAAAGCCATGAATTCAAGAGCAGCACCCTCGCCAATCAGGCCCTCGACAATAACATGTAGCAAGTCATCATCTAGGCGTTTTTTAGTAGCNAATTCCAACTCCATAGCAACGCGTTCCCAACTTCTTGGACTTGGCCAACCGCGCTCTTTGTTACCCTCCATTGAGAACAACTTTTGCGGCATGTATCGGATGAATCCAGTGACACGTGGGTCTAGGTTGTTCACCAATGCCCAGTCCAGCCAACTCGAAGAGTTGGATGCGACTTCCAAGTGGCAGAATCTGTTTGCTAATGCGCTAGACATGGTTCTAGCAACAGCAGCATCACCAGTTCTGTTACCTGCAGCAACGATGTACCATCCATCTGGAACTTGGTACAATTGGCCAAGTCTCCTATCAAGAATGAATTCGTAAGCAGCAACCTGAAGTGTGCTGTCAGCCGCTGTGATTTCATCGAATAGAATGATTCCTCTATCAGGAGTATCCTTGTCTCCAGCACGAGGCCATTCGGATGAAACGATCCAATCGATTCCTTGTCTGTCATCTCTTGGAACTGGTAGACCACGAATGTCTACAGGCTCCCTTTGTGCTAATCTGACGTCGATAAATCCGATTTCGTTTTCCTTGCACAGGTTTCGAATGAAGGTAGACTTACCAATGCCTGGCGGCCCCCAAATCATCAATGGCGGCACCATTTCCGCCTTCTCTGGATTGTCCCATAGGATATCCAGTTGGTGTTGCAGTATTTTCTTCGCTTTTGTTATGCTTGTTACGTTCATTTGTTATTCCTCCTTTAGTTTCGTCGATATTTAGCTTCCCAGCTTTTCAGATAAGGCCAGTCTGGCTTCTCTGCTTTCCCAGATTCGAATGCTCTTTGTCCTGCGATTGAGATCGCATTGATTTTGGATGACTCTGAAACGGTGAAGTCTTTGTCAGAAGCCAATCTCCTAAGAGCCATTCTAGCACGTGATGAATTGGTAATGTCGACCACTCCCACCAGTAAAGCAGCTCTCTTCCAAGCAGCCGCAGTCATGCTCATTATGCCCTCAATTAGAGCGTTGATTATCGGCTTTGTAGCCACTCTAGACACAGATAGGTGGTAGACGGTGAACTCACAACAAAATGGGTCTGTGTTGATTAGTGGGTTGGTGTATAGGCTTTCAGCAAGGTTGGTTAGTTTCTGTTCTGCAATGCCGTTTCTGCCAACCGTATTGGCTGCACTTAGTGTAGCTGTGAGCAGATTTCTGATAACTCCGTTTTCGCCAAGGTGCCTTCGTCTTGCGTATCGTGGTCGAATCGATACATTATTGGAATCCATGCCGAGGAATTCCACGCCAAGGTCGGTGTTTAGCCAGATTTCAAGGTCAACTCTACCAAAGGGCATGACTGAATTGTTCGGTGTTTCCCATTCACCACTCTCTCCAGAAAACATCGGGTGCCACTTGCCGCCTTGGTTTCCATCGTTGACAGAACCAATGATCAACTTAGGCATGTTAGTGTTCATCTCTGAAATCACGTTACGCAGTCTCAGAATCGGTTTAGGGTTGTAGCCACGCGAGATAAGTGAAGCAAGAATTCGCATTACCTTGTATTGATCAAACCAATCAAGTGTACTGGAGCACCAGGATTCTAGTACGCCAAATGCAGGCTCCTTCTTCTCTTCGATTAAGCGAATCATCTCTTGAATCTCAATTCCATCAGCTGCGGTTTCGATGTCGACTCCTAGAACTTCTGAGAAGTGGACTTGTCCACCACGTAAGTCGTAGCCATAGGCCTGAATCTTGACTCCGCCCATGTCGTGACAATCGATTATCTCCTCNGCTGTCAGGTGGGCTTTGAAATGTGGAATCTTGAGCAATGTGACCTGTAAATCATACCACTCTGGNACTTCATGCCAGAATCCACCAATCGATAGCGAGTTCTTCTTCCTAGGTTTNGGATGAAGGCTTAATCGGTCTCCAAAACCGATTATGGTGTCGACAAATGGGCATCTGTTTAGTGAGCATGACAATACACGGCGCTTGATGTTGACTTTAGTCAAAGCAGGCCCTTTGTGGACATTTAGACTTCGAATNANNCTCTTNCCAGTGACATTGATTTCNNCCNAGATGCTTGTCTCCAATGATTGTAATGTGCGACCACTCTTGAGACAGGTTNAGNTTGTCNNCTTCGTTGGTCTTAATCATCAGAGCATCNGTNCCTNTGCATTCGACATTCTNGTCTCTAGTAACGATGGCTCCCCAGACNCTGTCNATAGGCAGGGTNGGGTTAGAGCCGAAGCGATGCATGGCGTAGAAATCGTTCTTGTCCTTGACACGAATCTCTTCGAAGGCCCCCTTGATTCTAATCGTCTGCTCCGGGTACTTGTTGAATGAGATAACGGCCCCGGATTTCTTGATGTTGATCTCCTTTAGGGAATCGAACTCCTCCAAGATTAGCGTTCTTCCATATTGAACGTCCTCGACGGTAATCGATTCAACATCATTACCGATGAATTGTAGACTCTCGTCTAGGTAGGTGATGTTGATATTGCTTTGATTTGGTATTGCTTTGTAAATTGTGTTCATATCGTATCCTCCTTGTCTTTGAAGTTGTCAAATTGGACCTTCATCTTCCGTTGTTGTCTATCGGTGATTTCGGTCCAAATGTGAGTGCTCAGGTGCCGTAGATAGCAAGAAATACCACTCGGCATAAATCAATGCCATAAGGGATATTTAAGCACGACGCTTTTCTCAGAAGAAGAGATAATCTTCAGAGAAATCATTCTGAAATAGATAGTCCGCCCACACTCTTTTTTTCTTCTTCTTCATACTACGTATGAAGAAGAAAAAAAGAGTGGGTTGTCAAGGCAAAAAATTATCCGCCCCGAAGTAGTATTCCTTACCTCATTGACATATATAATACTCTTGAAATCAGACTGATGAAAGCTGCATTAGGATTGATGAGCCTTCTCTCCCCTCCTTGCTTACCAGTTTAGTGTTCCTTTATGTATCAACTTCAACTGTTTCAGTCAGTATTGTATATCGAGAGTTTCGGAGTTTCAATTGCATCAATCATCAAGTTGATTTGCGGCTTAGAATTGAACCCAACTAAGAATTGTAACCGCTCTTCNNTGCTGACNTTTTTGATTAGNTCTAGCATTGCAATANATTCGAATTCGTTTAGNGANTCGACATTGAATGTGCAGAAAACGGGTACACATGAGCCATANGTGCGCTTTCTCATCACAGCTTGTGCAAGGTTAGTCAATATCNTCCANGGGGNCANAGAAGNNCGTNCNGAGCGCCGCCGGGANATGGAAAAATCGTACNCATCCGGTGTCGACCATCTTCCAGTGTAGTCGAGNCNAATCNTCGAATCTTGATGCCCAATCATCCTGGCCCAATTATTTGCTAGAGCCACCATAGCACTACGGCAGTAGTTGTCGATTGGTTTGAAAATCAATGAATTGTCACTAGGTGAATCACCAACGANGAACGGTTTGTGGAACTTGCTCANNACCTGAATAACATCTTGTCCGTGATANGTTATCGATGTCCCTATCTTCTGAAGTTTAGCTTCCATAGAATATTGTCCAAGAAAACATCTTTGCAGTTTGTATTCACTTCTATCTGTTTTGAATATGATTGAACATTCTGTTCTGCGGGGGTTTCTACCGACAAGAAATCGCTTAGAATTGCTGAGGTTCTCTCTACTTACCAATTCAGGATGGTGGTTATTCGTGGCGAACATCCACTTTANCATTCGAAGTAACTCACCAATTTCATGGTAACTTTCTGCACTAATAATCGAGTTATGTGNGTCTAGTTCTGCAGAAAAAGGATACCACATATAGTCAATACCATCATGGGAAAAAGAGCAAATCTCTCTTATGGATTCCATTTGAAAGACCCCTTCTTGAACTTCTTCTTTGGTGTAGATTTTATCGTGTAAGGGGGCGATTTGAAAATTACGGAACCTGGGTGTGAATTCACATAATTCTTGATCAACTGTCGAAGATTCGTGTTGGATTCATTTACGTAGTAACGAGGTATTGATGCTCTGTTGGCTCTGATGGGATTAGGTCTACCACTGGTAAATCTTGATGTAATCATGAATTGACAATCATACTCATTTGCCAATTCCTCAATCACACCGTACAAGCCGTCTAGTTTCGCCTTATCTAGGCCAATATCTATCTCGTCGATTAGAACGACCTTGGAGAGAGATTTTTTGTCTATGCCTTGCATTAGATTAACGATTTTAGCGATAACAAAAATGATTTTACCATCGCCACCAGATAGCATAGAAAGATGTCTTAACTCTCCATTGCGTTGTAGTGCCATTACGTCATTTTCAACCACTTGTAGTTGTCTAACACTGCTTTTTGCCATTGGAAGGAATCGGTTAATCAAAGCGACATGGCCCTTCGATTTGGAGAATAGCGGATTNACATTTACGGANCCTCCACTAGTCCAGAAATAGAAATCCTTCCTTGAAGACTCAAATCCGTCAATGGTAGTTATCGGCTTTAATTTCTTGAAGTATTCAATCGCCCCGCCATCACGATAAAACTCACGCCCATCTCCTTCACCGACATAGAGGTGTATGTCCGTAGTTACGTCTCCTAACATTACTCTACGCAGATAGTGTTCTTTGTCATCTGCGATGAACTTCATTTCGATTAAACACTCTTCCGTGCTNTAAGTGGGGTGCCAATTACCGCCCCACGGGTGAGTTTTGCGCTCAGAAAGAGCTTGAGAGATCACTCTAACAAGNGAGGTTTTTCCAGAAGAATTGCCTCCGATTATTGTGTTGACGCCTTTATCGAAATTGAATGTGTGTAACCCATCAAAGGCCATGTAATTTCTACAGGCAACTGAAACGATTCTTTGAATTGGAATTGTGTCACTCTTAACTTTCATCACGCTTGCCATACTGTATCAACGGTAAGGGTATTGAAAAACCCAACGGGAATAAATGGGCCCTATTGGTGGTCGAGAGGCTTNGAAATTGAGAATCTAAACTGCTTAGCAGATTCCTCCAATGAAGCAACACCTGGAAGAACTCTTCCAGCTAATAGGTCAAGACACGCACCGCCTCCGGTAGAGACGTGCCCCATCTTGCTTGCTAGGCCACGCTGGCTAACCAATGTTGCAGTATGGCCGCCGCCCATTACTGCATAGCCATCTCCTTCGGCGCAAGCGTTCAACATTTCAACAGTTCCAAGAGCGAAGTCGTTTTGCTCGAATACTCCAGCAGGTCCGTTGAGAATAATCGTTCCAGCGCTCTTGATTGCTTTGGAAAGAGCACGGATACTGGTGATTCCTAGGTCAAAGATTTGCCCGTCAATTGGCAGATTTTGAATTGGGTGGTCAACCCTGTTTCCTGTCATATGCAAAGCCACATCGCTAGGCATGATGATGCACTCCGGGAAATCGACTAGCAATTTACTGGCCTTTGCAACAGTTTCATCCCAAGAATCCTTGAGCTCACCTTTCAGGAAATCAACATTCATGTCGCCAATATCAATGCCTGAAATGTAAAGGAACAGATTTGCGACTCCACCTGTTGCCCAAATGTGGTCGCATGTACCTCCTCTGAGCATGTTATCTGCAACGATAACCGAATCATCGACTTTGATTCCACCTAGAACTGCGATACAGGGCCTCTTTGGATTCTCCAAAGCTTGGCCAAGTTTGGATAACTCGTAATTCATCAATTCTCCAGCAATGCAAGGTAAAGTGTTGGTAAATCCAACAATGGACGGAGAACTCCTATGAGCACATGCAAACGCATCGTTGACAAAGGCATCAGCGATCATTGAAAGATTCTGGACCATCTGGGTTTCAGCCATTATGTCGAAACTACCTTTTGTATTGTTTTCTTCATCATCCATGCGCACATTGTTTAGCATCAACAATTCGCCATCTTCGAGACCTTCGATAGCAGTTATTGCCTTCTTGCCATAGATATCATCCACCCATTTCACATTGCGACCTAACAATCGACCCAATTCTCTTGCATGGCCTAGAGTCGAGGTAAAATCCTTCTTTCCAGGCCTTGATTGGTGGGCTAGCAGTACTACCTTTGACTTTGACAATTTGTTCAAAGTAGGCAGNATTCTGCGCATCCTTGTATCATCCATGAAAACATTAGTTTCCGGGTTTAGAGGAGAGTTGATGTCAACGCGCACCAACACTGTGCGCCCGTCTAGGTCTACCTCGTCGAGGGTGAGGACCTTTGCCATCAATCATTCCCAAAGGCCTACGGTTTTTGATTCGACCGGTCCAAACGCGCGTGCATCGATAGGCGAAGGCGCGAAATCTCATATACCCATATTGGACGATGACAGGCATGGCGCGCGAGGATTCTTTGGAAGGACCTCGTAAGCGTGCAAAAACAACAACATCCGCATTCGGCGTTTCAAAGAGAGAAGGACACGATTCTTCGGTCTACTATAATTCAAGGATGTATGANGATTTAGTTTCACAGAAGGATGTTGGCCAGGCACAATCTCTTCCTAGCGAATTAGAAAATATCGTGATCAATGGCGATTCTAGGAACTTACCGATCCCAGACAATTGTGTACATTTAGTAGTAACTTCTCCTCCATACAATGCATCAAAGGCGTATGATGAAGACCTTTCTTTGNCAGAATATCTTGGCTTACTGCATGAGGTTTTTTCTGAATGTTATCGTATTTTGACCCCCGGTGGAAGAATGGTTGTCAATGTAGCAAATCTGGGGCGCAAGCCATACATTCCTCTTGCCAGCCACATCAATCTAATAATGCATGAAATTGGATTCATGCACAGGGGAGAAGTGATTTGGGACAAATCTGCGAGTGCTGGGTCATCATGTGCTTGGGGCTCATTCCAGTCCGCNTCCAATCCGTGCTTGCGTGATATCCATGAGTACATGCTGATGTTCTCCAAGGGTGATTACAAACTCCCTCGAACCAAGAATGAAAGAGCAGACGGCAGAATCGATACCATTGGCCGTGATGAATTCATTCAACAGACAAAATCGATTTGGTCATTCTCCACTGAATCCGCTAAGCGAGTTAATCATCCAGCTCCATTCCCGGTTGAATTACCAAAGAGGTGTATTGAGATGTTCACATTCTTGGGAGACGTGGTCTTCGACCCATTCCTAGGTTCTGGTACAACAGCAGTTGCTGCTAAGCGAGCCGGTAGAATCTACATTGGCTGTGATATTTCAGATGAGTATTGTAGTATTGCAGAGCAAAGACTAGAATCAACTGAGGCTTATGCTGCCCAGGCCGTTAAGGTAGAATAAACCGCTCAAATCTGATTATCCTCGTAAAGGAAGTCGTTTTGAACTAATGGCACTAGGAACTAGCCATGGAGGGCGAACTAACGACTTTGGTTGGCCCCGAGGGTGAAGACTGGCGAGTTCCAGTCTCTGAATTAGAATCTAGACAGAAAGAACTCGCCTCAAGACTATCAGATAACGGGCTTGAAGCAGCGCTAATCCAGACTCCTGTCGATTTGTATTACTACGCAGGCGGCAGACAAAACGGCACCTTGTTAGTGACCGCGGAAGGAGAATCACGACTTTTCGTTAGACGTTCTCTATCTCGTGCTAAGCATGAATCTGGCGATAGCGATTCGCCACACACTGTGGAATCATTCCCTAGGATGGCAGCCTTCGCTGAAGAAATTGCATGTAACCCTGCAATGCAGTTTGGAGAATTACCACATGGATTCGCATCACGATTCGCATCTAAGGTTGGAGCAACACAAGATTGCACTCAAATCGTTCACTCTCAAAGAGAAGTAAAGAGTGAATGGGAACTAGAAATGATGGACGAAGGTGCACAAGTTCAGCTTGCTATGTTCGAAGCAGTTTCTGCTGTCGGTGGAGAGGGTATTCCTGAAATCGAATTGGTCGCCGCAGCAGAAGCAGTAAGCCGCGCTGCAGGGTTTGGAGGCAATGTGCAAATGCGTAGGTTCCCACTTCAGTGCGACCGTGGAGTAATCGTTTCAGGTAGAGCAGGAGGGATTCCATCATTCTTTGATTCTGCAATTGGTGGCACAGGTCCTCACCCAATGGCTTCAATGGGCAGCGGATTCACGAAAATCAAGGCAAATGAGCCTGTCTTGGTAGATCTAGTTCACCTACACAGAGGATATGTTGTGGACACGACAAGAATGTTCGTTGCCGGCTCACTTCCTGATGTTTGGCAGGAGAGGCTAGAGGATATGGTTGCTGTCAAAGAAGAGGTCGTAGATGTCTTAGGACAGGGCTTAGATTGTTCACAGGCATGGCGCCAAGGACTTGCTTTAGCTGAAGAGTTGGGTCATGGAGACCACTTGATGGGTATGGCGCCAGACCAATCTCGTTTCCTCGGTCATTCAGTCGGATTACAACTAGATGAGTCTCCAGTGGTGGCAGAAGGATTTGACCGCCCTCTTCCAATTGGTGGTACTATGGCGATTGAGCCAAAGGTAGTGCATTCAAACGGAAGTATAGGTAGTGAAGATACATGGGTGAGGGACGAGGAAGGCATGCGTCCTATCACTGCAGATGGGGCGATTCCTTGGATAACTGAATGGTGATATTATGGGTGAAAAAATAGTACTTGATGAAGACTTTACTGAGAAAACTAGTGATTGGGACGAGTCCGATGTTGGCAAGAGAATCGCTAAGCGTGTAACTCCTAATGGCACATATTTCAACGAATTAGTCGTGCATGTGTTTTGTCAATTTTGCGCATCAGAATTCATTGGTCCAGCAAGAGAAGCAGGCGGTTTCCTTGGAGGACACGAATGTTTCCATGCATGGGAAATATCACAAGCCATCGGCCGTGAGGACGGACTGGTGGAGTAGATGGCAAAGCCGTATTCAACTAGTCACATTGGTTTTGTTTCCTCTGGATTTAC
>PBXT01000064.1 GCA_002727695.1 Methanobacteriota archaeon
AGATAGTCAGGTTCATGGCAGCAAAGAGCAAGTCAAAGAAGCAGAAAGAAGAAGAGTCCCCTGATACAGAGGTAATCACAATGGAGGAGCAACTCGAACCGGAGATTAGCATCGACGACCTTCCAGGCGTAGGTCCAGCAACAGCTGAAAAACTACGTGAGGCAGGTTTTGATGAATTATTAGCACTCGCAGTAATGAGTCCTCCAGACCTAGCAGAGCAAGCCGAATTAGGCGAAGCAGTTGCAGGCAAGATTATCCAGGCAGCAAAGAAAATGGCAAACATCGGAGGCTTCGTTTCTGGTACTGCATTATTAGAGCGCAGAAGAGAAGTTCAGAAATTATCCAGCATGGTTCAATCAATAGATGACCTACTTGCTGGAGGATTTGAAACACAATCACTAGTAGAAGTGTACGGAGAATTCGGATCTGGAAAGACCCAAATCGGACACCAACTAGCTGTAAACTGCACCATGCCAATCGAGCAAGGTGGATTAGATGGCGATGTGTTCTACATCGATACAGAGGACACCTTCCGTCCTGAGAGAATTACTCAGATGGCAAGGGGTCACGGTCTAGACCCAGAAGCAGTCCTAGAGAGAATCCATGTTGCAAGAGCATACAATTCAGCGCACCAAATGTTGCTAGCTGAAGAAATCAAGCGCATGAGCAGAGGAATCAATGTCAAGATGATTATCGTAGATTCTCTAACAAGCCACTTCCGTGCAGAATTCGTAGGACGAGGAATGCTAGCAAACCGCCAGCAAAAACTCAACAGACATTTGAAAGACCTGAAGCAACTTGCTGATGTCAATAATGCATTGGTCCTAGTTACCAACCAAGTTATGAGCAAGCCTGACGCAATGTGGGGAGATCCAACCAAGCCTATTGGTGGACACGTACTAGCTCACGCATCAACCTTCAGACTCTACTTGAGAAAGGCAAAGGGCGGCAGAAGGATTGCTCGCCTAGTCGACTCTCCAAACCTACCAGATGGTGAATGTGTTTACCAGGTCTGTGAAGACGGTCTCCGCGACTGAATAGTGGTTGAACAATCGCCTTCTCACCCCTTTGGGGTGGCGGCACCTTCAANTTAGGTGCAAATAGGATGCGGCGTCATGCGACATCTCATCGAGCGCGTTCTCGAACTTGCTGAAGAAGAAGAAGGACCTACAATTCGACCTGCTAGCGTTGAAGAAATGGACTCCAATGATGCCGAATTAAAGCGTCTGCTAGAATCCTTGCAACCTAGGATCAGAGTCTATGGTGCAGGTGGAGCAGGATGCAATGCAGTGAGCCGTTTGCACGAAGAAGGGTTGTTCGAAAACCGTTACGTCACTGGACATGCGATCAATACCGATGCCCAGGCATTGCTGATGAGTCCTCTTGAAAATAAGGTCCTCATTGGAAGGACTGCTAGAGGTAGAGGAGCGGGCGGAGACCCTACCAAGGGGGAAGCTGCTGCATTGGAAAGTGAAAACAGTCTGAGAAAAATCACTGATGACACTCAGTTAGCAATTATCACAGCCGGAATGGGCGGTGGTTCAGGAACTGGTGCCGCCGGACACATTGCGCGTCTAGCCAAAGAGCAAGGGGCACTAACAGTTGCCGTTGTTACCTATCCATTCAATTCAGAAGGAACTCTACGCAAGCAAAATGCTGAGTGGGGTCTAGAAAGACTTCGCGAATACTGTGACACAATACTTGTGATTCCTAACGAAAGGCTGCTAGAAATTGAAGGAGTTAGAGACCTTCCATTGGCTAGCGCATTCCGAGTCGGTGACGAGCTATTAGTCAGAGCAATTACCGGAGTTACTGAATTGCTTACCACTGATGGTATGGTCAACCTTGACTTTGAAGATCTCAAGGCGGTAATCAATTCTGGCTCTGGTGTGGCAATGATTGGCCTAGGGGCAGCAAGCGGACCAGGGAGAGCTGAGGCTGCAACTCTAGAAGCATTGCATTCTCCATTACTAGACTTGGATGTATCAGATGCACGTGGTGCATTGATTAACGTGGTTGGTGGTTCAAGCTTAACTCTCGGAGAAGCCGAGAAGTGTGCAAAACTAATCCAAGGCAAGGTTTCAGACAATGCCAGAATTATATGGGGTGCTGCTGTTGATGAAAGTCTAGGAGAGGACATCAGAGTTATGCTAGTATTAACCGGAGTTCGTTCAGACCAGATTCATGGTGCAAGCGAAAATAGACAATTGAGAGCACTAAAATCTCGAAACATTGAGTTCGTCAACTAATCCTTAATCGCATAAAATGCGAGAGAGAGCAATACTACTATTCCAATTACCCCAACTGCAAGTTGAATACCAGTAACTTCCTTTGCAGTCACATCCGGTGTTGTGACTTCGCCAGTNTAGTTTACNCCAGGTACTGCTATGGACATAGAGTTCCATTCATCGCCATTGGAGTTTCCATTACCATTGACCGCATTTCCGTGAACAACAAATGTTGCTAGTTCGTCGTCTGCTTCTGGAGCAACCCAAACGACTTCCCATTGCCGCCTATCATTTATTTCANCAGTGTGAGTATANCCNCCATCCATAATTTGCCAACCTTCTGCAATCATTTCTCCTTGTGAGATAATTACTCTGAAACCACCTTGAACATCATTTGATTCCACTGGGGATTCTATTGTCAAAATTAGATTGTATTCCACTGAGGAATTGTATACNTCAGGAAATCCACTCAGATTGATAATGGTAGTATCATCAGAGCCCCCGTGGCACAAACAACCGTCGTTAGCCCTATCGTCAATTCCACTTGGTAAAGCCTGACTCTGCCCAATGAGAGTTAGCAGTATTACTAGTGCTATCACTCTCTTCATAGTAACCGCTGTAGGCACTTACTTTCAAGTTTAATCATTAGACGATATAAACCAAGAAAACTGTCGAAAATTGTTCATTTTCAAGAGTGCATCAATACATGGTTTCAATTACTATGAGCCGTTTGATATTTTTAGTGAGTACTATGTTACCCTTTGAAACAAGCGACTTACCCCAAGAGGAAGAGGAAGATATCGACCCATTCGCAGAATTGGAGATAGGTACAAAATCGTACAACCAAGCAGGTAATGATGCACTAGCAGCATTTGCTGGGGATGACGACCCTTTGTCTGCTTTCGCAGAGGAAGATGACAATGAGGTGGATGAAGTTGTAATTTCCTTTGAAGAGGATGATGTCCCTGAAATTGANAATTCTAACTTAACAAAAAGTAACCCTTCTGAAGCGACATACAAGCTTCTGCTTGAGACAGTTTGGGTTGATGATATTCTAGATCCTTCAGAGGTTCANCTATTAGCAAGGAAAAGAGATGAACTCGGGCTTTCGTTTGAAAGACATCTTCAGTTAGTTCGGGATATCATCGGAGGCTAATCAATGGCCCCGACCCCTTTCGAGCATGGCCTAGCCCTAGCTTGGTCTGATGGAGCGTTATCTCGCGATGGTGCAATCATGCTCGAAACTTTGCAAAAGCAATTGGGACTAAGTGACAAGGAAAGAGCCGTTCAAGAACAATCTTGGCTTTCTGATATGACAAAGAGTCCACGCAGGTCTTTCGGTGACGGCGACCAAATCCTAAGAGAATGGCTTGAAGGCTTGAATGACAGAGATAATCTAGCCTCNAGCGCCCGTGATATGGGCCGTGCTGCACTAGATGTTGGGCTCTCCAAATCAGCATGGAGCGACGCTTACCAATTTGCAAATGGACTTGGACTAGGAGAAGATTTGGCTTCAGGTGTTTGGTTAGAAGAAGAATCTGAGCAACTAAACGGTTGGCCGGCTGCCCTAGACCCACTAGCAATTATCCTCGGTTTAGTTATCTCAGTACCGAAATCCGCACCTACACAACCAACTGAATTGGCTGAAGGAGACGCCTTTGTCATCATCGACAATTCAGATGCTAACTCAAAACCACTATCTTGGATGCCAGACTTGATTCCTGTCAATCATGAAAAATGCGCCTGGGGCTGGAGTGGTGGGGACAACGTTTCAACCGCGCCTCCAAACAAAGACCTTGTGTACTGTAATTCAGTGGTTCTTGCTTGGATTCGACGATTGATCGCAATGCGTCATCAAAGAGGAGAAAGCGGCCTAGAAGAATTACCCGAAGGGTTCCAAGTTATGCCTTCGTCTGCTGAACTAGAAAGAGATGGAAACAATCTGAAATTATCAATGATTGTTGACCTTGGTGAAAGCGGATTGGTTAGACCGTGGGCTAGCGTCAAAGTCGATGGAGAGATTACTGCCAATCCTGCCCCTGAAGGCCTTGCAGCGAACTGGGTTAAGATTCATGACGGATTAGCGAATGTCATGATTACCACTCTTGAAACGCTACCAAGACAACTATTGCAAGCTGCAGGATTACAATCAGAATGCGCTAATATATCAATCCATGAAGGATGGATTACTCATGACTTGAGTGAATGATGACTTCAGAGGTTATCTTACAATCATCTCGCAAACTGTTTGAAACACTGCAGTATTTTTCATGTGACTTGTGTACAACTCGTTCCACTAGTCTTTGTGGAACGTCACCTACAACATGATACACCATGTGCATGGAAGTGAAGTATCTGGGAGANTCATCATTACGCGTTGAATCCATATCGACCCAGACTTTGGAAAAATCTCGCTCTTTCAACCCGATTACAACATCAACAATTGAGCATGCGCCGACCATCTGTAAAGCGAGTTGCATGGGACTTGGGCCTTCTTCCCAATTCATCTCAATTCGCTGGCCATTGGAATTGATTCCAACCATATTTTTCCCGCCAGTCCACTCAACTGTGCCTTGCATAAATGCCCCAACTCGCGCTATGAGATGAAACCACCGTTGACCGCTTTGTTGATGAAGGGGGTCAAGTTGGGTTGTAACGAGCACCATGTCAGGCAGTCCAATTACGATGGAAAACGGAGTTCTACTAATACCAGATAACCCAATTGTTCACTACATCGAAGGTGATGGTATTGGAGTTGATATCACGCCTGTAATGATTGAAGTTGTAGATGCTGCTGTATCAAAGGCCTACGGTGGTGCGAAATCAATTACTTGGAGTGAAACACTCGCTGGAGAAAAGGCATTCAACAACACAGGCGAATGGCTTCCTGAAGCTACGCTAGATGCAATGCGAACAGGTCTAGTTTCTATCAAAGGTCCCCTTACCACTCCTGTAGGTGGCGGTATTCGCTCGCTGAATGTTGCACTAAGGCAAAAGTTGGACTTGTTCGCATGTGTAAGGCCTGTTCGCTGGTATGATGGAACACCTTCTCCAGTCAAATCTCCCGGCGATGTTGACATGATTATTTTCAGAGAAAACAGCGAAGATGTCTATGCTGGAATCGAATGGGAAGCAGGCTCTCCAGAAGTTGCCAAGGTGATGGATTTCCTAGTTAATGAGATGGGGGTAGACAAAATCAGATTCCCGAATACTTCTGGTATTGGAATTAAACCAATCAGCAAAGAAGGTACTGCTAGAATAGTACGCGCTGCAATCCAATATGCGGTCGACAACGACAAAGATAGTGTCACACTTGTTCACAAAGGTAACATCATGAAGTTCACAGAAGGTGGATTCAGAGATTGGGGTTACGAATTGGCCAAGAATGAATTCGGTGCAACTGAATTAGATGGTGGACCATGGTGCACATTTGAAAACCCTAAGACCGGAAATACAATCACGGTCAAGGATGTTATTGCTGACGCTATGCTTCAACAAATTATTACAAGACCTGCAGAATATGGAGTCCTTGCAACAATGAACCTGAATGGCGACTACATCTCTGATGCACTGGCAGCACAAGTAGGAGGAATCGGTATTGCACCTGGTGCAAATATCAATTACGATACTGGAATCTCAATCTTTGAAGCAACCCACGGTACCGCTCCAAAATATGCAGGCCAGGACAAAGTTAACCCAGGTTCCCTAATCCTATCTGCTGAAATGATGCTAAGGCACATGGGCTGGACAGAGGCTGCTGATCTAATTGTCAGCGGAATGGAAGGAGCGATCTCTGCAAAGACAGTAACTTACGATTTCGAGAGATTGATGAATGATGCTGAACTATTGTCATGTTCAGAATTTGGAAAGGCGATTATCTCCCACATGTGAGATTTATTCAAATCCAAGAATTCAAATTGCGGCTATTTGCGATAACACCGAATCCAAATCTTTCCTCAATTGCCCTAGCGACCAATGCGAAATCAGAATCTCTTGTGGCAATTAGAATACTACCTAATTCACCCAAGGGGCGGCTAGCCATTGCAGTGCACAGACTCATCAGAGTTTGGTCGGGAGCCTCTGGATAGATGTCCTTGTCATCAATTACAGTGCGCAGTGGTTCGTTATGCACTCTCTTCATGGCAGTAATTTCATCATAAACTTCGCTATGCTCAACTAAGAACTTCTTCAGTTCTGCACGAATTTCTTCATCGTCAGCCTCATCCTCTATGTGCAAATCAAGAGGTTTCCATGTTGAGAAATCGGAAACAACCGATTTGGCTATTTCGACTAAGGTCTCCTTATTGAGAACCTTAGCCAAATCATTCTCAGAAACTAATGTATCCGCAAATCTATCTCTAATTCTTTCAACATCTGAGGCGATTGAAATCAGCTCGTTTTGGACAATCTTTGGCAACCAAAGTTCAATCACACCCTCTTGAGACCGGTGCTTGAGTATTTTATGGAAACTACCTCTGCCTCCGATATCAAGAGCCGCTTCGGAACTGATTCCTAATTTTTCAGAAATCCTGTATTGTAGTTCATCGATTAGAATGTTAGTATCAACAATCACTAGAGGTGATAGAGATAAATGGCGCAAATATGCTCTTTGTTTGATTGGCAAATTGTGTCGGTGAGTTGCGAACAATCTTCTCTCTGCGTCTGCCAATCTCTTAATGTCTAGAACACTGAATTTCCCAGAATTTTGTGCACGCTCTAGCAGCATCAACCCTTCTAATGGCCTTTCAGCAGACGCCTCTAATGCGATTTCGTATATTTCCTCGCCAGATGGATCATGCATCATTGCTTGAGCATAACGGTTCTCAAATGTATGCCGGTTCCTACGCCTCTCTCTTTGCAAAGAGTTCAGGGCCGCTTTCACTCTACCAGAGAATGGTTCCCTTGGAAGCGGTCTTGGGTGGGAACTTGGATAATTCCTCAACATATCGAGTTCTTCCTCAGAATGCTTGACTCTTGGAACTTTTTCGATCTTGCCAAATTGGTCTTCTTGCTCAATCATTTCCGTTCGCTTTACGAAGTTGGTTAACAATCTCGTAGCTTCGTCTGTATTTCGCTTATTGGCTGCAACATGGGATACGTTGAGGTATAATTGGAATCTCTTTGTTAGAGCGGATTTTAGTGCAGGTTCTTGCTCTAGCAATGATACGGCTTCTGACCATTGCTCTGCATGCGCAAGATGAATCAATGCTTTTCTATGAAGCAAAATCTTGTGTTCATAATCAAAGTCTTCGTGGTCTCCAGCACGTTTGTAGTCACGGGCTGCATTCAACTCGTCATCATTACTTACATGCATAGCAGCCCTTGCTAATGTATGCCAAGGTGATTGGGGGTCATTCTCTTGATACCATGATACCAAATTGGCCAGTCCAATATCATACTCTAGAACCAGATGACGTACTGCTTGCATCATTGGCATAGCTGTGACCTCGCCTGAGAGCAGACCATCAAGCAATTCAACAACTCCTTTTGATTTGCCAGTTTGTAGCAACCAAGATGCTCGGTTCAACCGTAGAGTGTCTATTACGGCATTGAATAATCGTGATTCAACATCGGTTAATTCTGCTTCACTAACGCTCTTCACAAGGTTGTCCAATACTTTGGAATCTGCTAGACCATCGCCACCATCTTTCAGCGCTTGCTTACAATTGTTGAAAGCCTTAATTCCATTTTTATCTAGAGTGTCTACTACCCAATTATCATCTGATTGTGCCGCACCATCAAGCATCAAAATTAGACCACGACTAGCAGATGAAAATGCGCTAGGCACTTCTGCATCTTCCACAGTCGACAGAGCGTTTCTTCTTGCCTTTCTGATTGTAGTAAAATCCCAACCTTTGGTTTTGGCAGGAAGAAGGTGAACGACCAATAAAGTGGCATATGGATAGTCAATGGACCGCTGTTCATCAACAAACAAAACTTCTGCAAGGCGAGTTAAATCTAGGCCGCGAGTGAATAGATCTATCGAGGCAGCAATCCCCAAGGAAGCACCCATATCATGCATTCTGCGAGCGGTAGCCAAACGCAGGGTTTCTCCGATCTCTTCATCTGTGACAATTTCAGAGAGAGATTCTTCTGCTAAGTTTTCGATTTGTGATGCCAGCCAAGAAAATGCTTCCTCACCTAACTTCTTCACAATCGGAACCAAAGTTTCCATATCTGCGTCTGGTTCTACATTTTGTGATTTCAGCAATTCAAGTGCTTCTTCTGTAGAACCTTCACGGACCAATGCTGAAAGTTTCAACCAAGTTAGGGATTCTCTTTGTTGAGGAGTGCTAACTGTATCCAACCCCTCTTGGATTTCGGAACTAGAAAGTCCGGATGTTTCACTAGGCATTAACTTCCAAGCCTCTTGCTTTATTGCGAGAGATAGTTCGTCATCACTTGTCAACGACCTAGATTTGTCCCAATCATTTGCAATTCCATTTCGCAATTGAATCAAATCTGTGAAGGCATCGGCCAAATCTGAATCCGATTTGGATAATTCCGTCAATGAATCCGTGGCATCATTTCCAAGATGGATATTCAGAAGAACGCTGATTACCGATGCATCACCTTCAAGATTTTCTAATCCGGAAATGTCTCTCAGACCTCTCTTCCCTTTGAGTTGTGCTTTGGCTTTTTGCAAAGCCATCTTGATTGTCGCATCAGAAGATTTTGTCTCAAGTTTAGCCAAGGTGTTTGCTAGTGATTTAGAGTTCGACGGGTCGATTCTTGCTACATCCATTTCAAAATCATCTGCTTCCTGTTCCTCAACTTCTGTTTGAGGGAATGCTGCAAATTGAGCAAGAATTGGGGTTGCTTCAGCCATTTTTGACCAAACTGGATGAACGCCATCACTCGATGCTTTCTCTCTCAAATCATCTACAATTTCGTCCCAGGATTCGTCCCAATCATCAGAAAATAGCGTCTTTCTGATAAGAAGAACTGCAAGACGATAAGCAACTGGAGAGCCATCGTCGATAAGGACNTCTTCGGATTTAGACAGCCATTCCATAGGGCTAGATGCGCCTCTTGAACCCCTCCTAGTACGAGCACCTCTTCGTGCCCTCATCATCGGAGATGATGGGCCATCTTCTTCCTCGGGTAGTTGAACTTCATTCAAACCGATTAACAACAAGGCTTTCCAAGGTTTGTCAAGGGCTCTCCATTCAGCAGTTTTGGCAACTTTGGATTGGCGAGCACGTGGAGGCATATTGCCCTTCATCCCAGTGTTGAGGCAGGTTGCCAAATTGTTCTCTTGCAGCAAACTCACCCCTCCGGGGTGAAGCCCCTCGTCGGACCTCTTTAGAGCCACCGGCTCCAAATCATTCCAAACAACAATGATAGGGAAGCCCCCGGAGTGCAAAATAATGGCTACAATGGACACCATTATCCTCCTGCTGCACCCTATCACTGCGGCAGCGATCTTGGCATGGATGTGGTGGCAGTATGGCTGGAAAAGAAAAACCCGTGAATTGAAGGGTACTGAGCGCCAAAAGGAATTGGAACGTCATGAAAAAGTTGGAGAGCGAATCTTACAGGCAGCAATAGTTTCTGTAATGATTGCCTTCGCAGCAAGGTGGTACACTGGTCTCGGCCTACTACCTGGAAGCCTTCACGGATTTACAGGACCAATTGGGATCATCTTGCTATGGGTTATGGCTCGCTGGGGAAGAAAATCCCGAAAGGACAAGTTGCAAAGGACGAAGCATGGCAGGGCCGCAGACTTGCTAATTGCCCTGATGATTTTCCATTCATTCCTCGGATTCCTCTACATTTTCGATATCGTCGGAACCCCCTAACCATTTCGGGCTCCACCAATTCCATTTGCCCATCAATCGCATTGTTGAAGGTACAACAAGAGCTCTGACAATCGTTGCATCCAATAAGATTGCAAGGGCGAGTCCAAGTCCTATCTGCTTCAGAATAACCACTGATGACAGTCCGAATGCCAAGAATACTACAACCATGATTGCCGCAGCTCCGGTAATCAATCGTCCAGTTTTCTGAAGGCCATTTGCTACTGCTTGGGTGTTATCTCCGGTGACTTCCCACTCTTCATGAATTCTAGACAACATTAGAACTTCATAGTCCATAGACAATCCAAACACGATACAGAACATGATCACTGGATTAGTGGCTTCAATAGGTTGAGGTGTAAAGTTGAGAAGTTCCGCACCGTTGCCCCATTGGAAAACAAATACCAACATTCCGAAGGATGCTGAAATCGATAAAATGTTCATTACGATGGCCTTGATTGGAATAATTACACTTTTTACTTGAATGTAAATTAGAATAATTGTTGATGTGAAAATAAACGCAATAGCAATTGGGAGGTTTTCAACAATAGCATCGAGAACATCAACGCTGTATGCAGCAAAACCTGCGACCATCAGTTTTCCTTCATCTCCCACATCAAGTTCTTCCATTAATTTTGAACGCTCATCGCGCACGTCATCGACGAAGTTTCGGCTATCTGCTCCAGTAATTGGACCATTCAGTGAGAATCTAACATAGGTTACGTCATCGGATAAAAATTGGCTTCTGATGTATTCCCTGGTTGCTGCATCTTGAGCGGATAGATTGGAGGTTGGAGTCTGCCAATACTCCACTGCCATTGTTTCATTTATGTCAGAACTGTTGTCATTCCAATCACCGGGGTATGCCATGGCATAACCGAATGTTTCGTTCACTCTACCATCTTCCAACTGTGCGGTCATCCATTTGTGCATGGCTCGAATATTTTGTTCGGACAGGGGGTCTTCTCCATCGAAGTCGACTACTATTGTTGCAGAGTTCACCGCACCTTCTGGCCACTTTTCATCCATGTGTTCGAAACCTACTCTGGTTTCATCGTCGGGCGGTAAAGCGTCTCTAGATGCTATGGAGAAATCTGCTTGCAGGAAAGGAAGGCCTGCTCCCAATAAAATAATCAAAGTTGGAATCAGAATAGCCCATGGCCTATCCATTACAGTGGTTGCAATTTTCGACCATATTCCCTCGCCGTCATCATTTTCGGTACTAAATGCAAACGGAATTTTCAACTTGAATAATCTATGACCTAGCATCGCTAACACAGCCGGCAAGACCACGATAGAGAATATCATAGCAACCGATACAGAAAGAGTACCTCCAATTCCCAAACTCGGCAGACCCGTATTTTCAAAGAATAACATTCCCATCAAACCAATTGCAACAGTGACGCCGCTGAAGAATACAGCCTTACCCGCAGTGGCAACGGTCATTGCTGTGGAGGTCCTAATATCTCTGCCTCGATTGAGTTCTTCTCTGAATCTATTCACCATGAATAATGAATAATCAACCGACACCCCAATTCCAATCAATGTGATAATGTTCAACGCATATTGTGTTACATCTGTTGTATTGGATAGCCAGATTGTTATTCCCATAGCAGAAAGTACGGTTAATATTGCAATTCCAAGAGGCAGTAATGCAGCGATCAAGGTTCCGAATACGATACCCAAGATTATCAAAGTCAAAGGCCCTGATACTAATTCTGCTTTGATTAGGTCGTCCTGGATTCTAGTATCAAATGTGACATCTATCGCAATTTGTCCGGTTCTCCACGAATCGAAATCAGAATCGATTTCAACAGATTCGTAATGCTCTGCATAGAGGGCTTTCGCTTCCTTTCTATCCAGGTTAATTATCACTCGATTTTTCGCCCAGAATCCATCATCTTCTTCCTTAACGAACTCTTCACGCTCATCTCCGGTTTGGTCCCAAGAGTATTGAATTTCAACATCATCCAATTCTGCGAATGGTTCGAGCGCAGCGATGACTTCATCCCTCCACTCTTGTGACGAATCGTTTAGCGAATCATGCTGAACCAAATATGTGAACCCCTGAACGTCTTCTTCTTCACCGAAGAAAGCATCTTCCAATAGATCACCTGCTTCGATTGATTCGAGGTCTCCTTCGCCCCATGATTCAGCCCAATTTGGACCCATTAATACTAGGGATGACATCAGAATGCAAGATAGCATTCCAATCACAAGTACTGATTTGCGATAGTCGTAAGTGAACTCTCCTAGCTTGAAGAAAATGCGATCTTTTAGCATGTCTGGGTCTGTCACACTTTCCATGGCCTGCCGCTTGAAAATTACTATATCAAATAATGTATGAAGTCCGTCGTATTTTCTAACAAAAATAATGCGGTTCAGCGAAGCATTTTGTTATCTCGATTTGCCCAAAGGTTCAACCATTTATCCAAGTTATCTTCCTTATCCGATTGGATTAGTTCACGACTGGCTCCATCAGCAGGTTGTACGCGGCAACCACAAGCATTTGCATGACCTCCACCTGTTTCATCGAGGAGAGTTGCCAGCATAGACAAGTCGTACGGATTATCTTCTTCTCTAAACGAGTTAGCATAGAATGATGCTCCTAGGGCTGGATAATTTGGGTCCTCGATGCTACCATCCATGTAACCATGAATTACGCAACATGCAATCGCCTCAGGACCTGCGATTGCTGTTACCAAGTATCCGTTGCTTCTGATGCCGGTTTCACTCAAATCACAAATTGCCAATCTATCAACAATCCTAGTATTTTCTTTCACTGCCTTCGCTTGGAGTTCTCTCTCACTGGTTAGGGCGTCTAGACGTGGTTTGTGACTTTCCAAAATCTCTGCTAATGAAAGTCCTGAAGCAAACTGATTCATTACGACCTGCATATGCTCAGGGTCTGAAAGTGATAGAGAACGAGACAAGCGGATGATCGGGCCATCCTGCATGAAATCTTCAAGAGAAATTCCTCCCGAATCCAAGGCATCAACAATTGGCATTACTTCATCCAAGTGCGATAAGTCAAGTTCGCTCTTCATCAAATCATACGCTGCACGAGCGGCAGAGGGGGTATCTCGCCAATGACAAATTCCACCCTCTCTCTCAAACACTGACTGTTGCTTTGAATTCGGTCGATTGGTAAGATGATGGTCTAGATATAGTCCGCAATCCTCGTGGAATGGTAAATCGCAAATTGCGGTTTCTCTGTCAATAAGGTGATCTATGCTACCTGCTCTAAGTAAAGCTGGGTGAGCAAAATGAACTTCGAGATCTGGCTTACTAGCCTTCAGAACCGCCGCTGCCATCAGCCCATCTAAATCAGAATCTGCTACTACTCTGACTATCCCATCAAGTACTGACATAACATTCGGCGAGGGCGAGCAACTCTTGAATGTATAGGGTTCACAAAAAGCGATGGGGCTATGAACAGGGAGTTCTGCCACATGTTCATGGAGACCTCTTGTGGTGTTGTTCTGGTCAACTTTGGCTCCATTTTACTCCTTCAATATCCGCAAGGTCACTGGGATTT
>PBXT01000065.1 GCA_002727695.1 Methanobacteriota archaeon
GTTCTAGCGCTGCGGAGTGAAAATACTCATAGCCGTAGGCTATGGGCGGTGAAGCAATGAGTCCGTACTCAGTGATGATGGGATTAATCCTAATCCTTACCCCAATCATTTGCTGGGTGTTTACACTTGGCCGTGAACATACTAGAACTCCATTGAATAAAGCGTTCCAAGTTATTCACGAGAAAAGGTACTACCTCCACGCTCTTGGTTACCTTTTCATCATCAAGTGGAAAGCACTGACCGATGACCTAAATGAGCCTATCAAAATCAAAACAGGAAACTGGACTGACTGGATTTACTCATTCGAGGGTGAAATCACTTTATGGGTTCAACAGACATTCGAGAACGCATGGCTAACTGAGTTCTTGAATTTCCATTACCTATTCATCTACCTATTCTTGATTTACATCACTACAGTGTATTTCGCATACGTTGGCGAAAGAGACATGACCGACAAGGTCACTCTCAATTATCTTCTGATTTATGCCTTAGCGGTCCCATATTACCTATTCCTGAATGTGGAAGTAACATCATCGTGGATTCCTGGAATGAAAGCACTTCTGTATCACGATGGTTGGTACACCGTGTTCTATGCAACACACGACCCATTAGACAACGCAGTTCCATCTTTACACGTCGCTATTCCATTCGGAATAATTCTCCTAAACTGGCTGCACTGCAAAGAGAGAGGAATCAAAATGCGTGATTGGACTCACTGGCCATATCACCTCTTCATCGTAGTAAATACCATCCTTTTCGTATTCACTATTGCCTATCTAGGAATACACTGGCTTGTTGACATCCCACTAGGTATGCTTGTTGGAGGAATTGGTGCACTATTCATCCATCACCTGCAACCCAGAATGCGCAATGACCACGGAGGAATGTTCGAAGGGGTCACGAAAAAGAAAGTTGTCAATCACACCTTTTGGGAAGGTGCTGCAACCCTACTACTACTCTTCCTAGTTCTTTCAGCTGTCTCTTACCAAGAGAACAACATCGACGACAGAGTATCGATGAGATTAGGCGGAGGAGATTCCACCTATGAGATCCTAACACCATTATCCTATGGAGATGAAGTTACGACTTCGATAACTAATCTAGATGAATCGCTTACGCTTCAATTCTCCATCCTTTGGGTTGAAGAATCGGTAACTGCGATGGATCAAGGAGTAATCAATTGGTCTGAGATAGAAAAGAATCAGACTGTGTATTTTGTTGAGCCTGGAAAAACAATGAATGTCACAGTTACCGATGCTAAATTGTGGCATCTTGTAATTCTACACAACAGTGCAGAGGAACTTGATGATGTGATTGAGGTTCGAATAATCAACGATTACGGGGATGACCAAATGTGGAAAGCCGTTGCACTATCTCTACCATCAATGTGGATGACTGGATTCGTAATTCACCGTTTGAAGAGGTTGAAGCAAGCTGGCCGTTCTTTCATCGATTCAACTCCTTCCCANNNGTGGGAGGAAGAATGAATGAGTGAAGAATTTAGTATCGACCCTGAAATCAGAAATTTGTTCAAACAAGTTTCAGAGCACATCAGAAGTCGCCTGAAACTCATCGTTGCCCTATTCATCATCGGCATTGCAATAGGAATACCGCTTTCTCACAGAGTTGTTGACTGGCTATTAGGGGCCGGGTTAGTACCTTCAGACGTCAACATCATCATACTGACTCCAGTCGAATTTATCATGCTACAGGTAAGAGTTGGAGCATGGTTAGGTGCAGGATTAGCTGTTCTAGCGCTAATTATTGATGGAGCTTGGAAAAGTGGTCTTGCTAAAAAGAGCCCAAGGCCTACTTTGAGCGTAATCGTTGCTGTGATTACTGCAACTATTCTAGCAGTTATTGGCATAATTTACTCATGGTACCTNCTCACTCCAATGCTTTTGGATTATTTGGCTACTGATGCTCAATCTGCAGGACTATCCACTGAATGGCGATTGTCGTCATTTATTGGATTCATAATCAGCCTTTGTTTAGCCTGTGTAATTGGATTCCAAGCCCCTCTAATCACAACATTATCGCTGCAAACTGGTGCNGTCGACAGAGCAACATTGCTGGCNTATCGCCGCCACATTTGGTTCATTACTTTCGTTTTGGGAGCAGCATTCTCTCCACCAGACCCGCTGTCACTATTCCTTGTATCGCTTCCGATTATTCTTCTGTTTGAAGCCGCCTTGATTTGGAATAAGATCACGGGTGAAAGCAAGGATGCAAGTGTTTGATTGAAACACATATTTTACCCGGAGAAGGACGGTTTTCAGTTCCGTGTGAATCTCCTCCAACAGTAATTGGCAGTCCTTGCTTCATCAATTCCAAACGATAAGAATCAGGATGTGAATTGTGGACTGCTTCGATACAATCAACTCCAAGTTTAAGCAAGGTAGGCACTAGAACATCAATCTCAATTCCGTAATAATAAGGATGAGCTAAAGAAGTCAGACCTCCGGATTGATGTACCATCCTAACCGCTTCAGAAACGGTAGGTAGAGGCCTTTCTCTGAATGCAGGACCGTCGTTACCAATCCATTTATCGAATGCTTCTGAAACAGATTCAACGATTCCATGCTCTACCATTGCTCTAGCCAGATGTGGTCTGCCAAGAGAATCCTCTGCGAATTTTTCAACATCTTCAATTGGAATAACATGACCCATTTCGGCAAGTGCTTCTAACATCAATTTCATGCGAGGTATTCTCGCATCTTTNAGACTCAATAGCCAATCACTGAACTCTTGGGAAGCACCCTCAGGGAAATATGCGAGAAGGTGCCATGATGAAGGATTCTTAGTCGAACTTTGTAGTTCAACTTCGCAAGTAATTTCTACACCGGGGATAAATCGCATCCCTAATTTCTGACAGGCNTCGCTAGCTTCAGCCCATCCAGTGTCTGTATCATGGTCGGTTAATGACCAAACCCTGACACCTGATTCAAATGCCCTTTCTGCCATTTCCGTGGGTGAAAACAATCCATCACTATGCCATGAATGGCAATGCAAATCGACACTTTCGGTCCACATAGTCAAACCTCAGAAATCTGGTAATTCGGGCAAATCCAATGGAGGAGGAGCGGCAGATGCTTCATCCTCATTCAATAAATCATCAAGGTCAGGCATTTCAGGTAAATCTGCCGTTACAGGTACATCTGGAAGTTCTAAAGTTGGGACTTCTGGCAAGGGAATGGATTCAATGCCATCGATTTGGAAACCTCTTGAATCAAACTTGTCGACATTGACTTTAGCGCGATCAACTTCATTGTTGGAAACAGCAGCGGCCGATGATTGGCCGATCTGCCCTTTGGATAGAGCACTGATTGCATTGTCAACAGCAGATTCATCTTGTGTCACTTGAGAGCCAATAATCGATTCAATTACTGATGCAGTGTTCGGGTTTACTGAATCTTGAGCAGAGTCTAGACTAACCATGGTTGGAAGTCCTTCCATCTCTTCATACTGCGCTGCAGAGGAACCATGAGCATGCACAACAGGAATATCATGTTCTCTTCGTGCCCACCAAGACAGTGCTAAACTCANGGGAACCAAAACCAGCAGTCCGGTTTCGATATCCCCCCAGCCTCTAGGAGTTCCGATAGGAAGAAACAGTGAGAACAACAACGCGACAAATGCGATTAAGGCAGCCGTATTCGCGGCAAAAGCGATGTTAGGGTGCCTCGGGTCCATGAGATTCTCTGGAGGGCGTAACTCAAGAATGTTGGGCTTCTGCGGAAGTGACTGTATTAGCCATTAACATNGCAACGGTCATAGGACCAACGCCGCCNGGCACCGGCGAAAGTAGTGATGCGACTTCTACGACATCAGGATGAACATCTCCTGCCAGCCTCCAACCTCTTTCNCTGGTCGANTCATCTACGCGATTGATTCCTACATCGACGACAACAGCGCCCGGTTTAATCCAATCTTTCTTGACCATCTCAGGCCTTCCCACCGCTGCAATAACGATGTCAGCAGACAAGCATTCGGCCTTTGCATCAACCGTTCTTGAATGAACAATAGTTACAGTAGCGTCAGCGCCTCGAGAAGCCAAAAGCAAAGCTTGTGGCATTCCTACGTTGAAAGAGCGTCCAATTACAACCGCTTTTTTACCGGTCATTTCTACGTTAGCCCAACGCAGCATTTCCATCACACCAGCAGGTGTGCAAGGAATCATTCCATCAAGACGTCCTTGAACAATTCTTCCAAGGTTTTCGGGATGGAATCCATCTACATCTTTACGAGGGTTGATCAAATCTGTTAGAGATTCTTCATCCATGTGCGAAGGTAGCGGAGACTGAATTAGAATGCCGTGCAGTGAATCATCTTGATTCAAAGAAAGTATTGCCTTTTCAACTTCTTCCTGCGATGTATCTGCGGGCATTTCGATATGAGTGGATTTGATTCCCAACCTTTCGCAGGAACGAATTTTGTTTCTAACATACACATGTGATGCAGGGTCGTCACCCACGATTACTACTGCCAAATGTGGTTGGACTTTGCAATTTGCAATTCGAGATTTCAACCTCTCTTCGAGGTCGGCTGCACAGGATTTTCCATCCAGTCTGGCTGCAGGCATGATTTAATCCAAATGAATGATGGTGATGAGGATTGCGTTATCACAGAATTATTCTTCTTCACTGGACCACAGTAATTTGTTGCATGCAGGACAGATGTATTCAGAAGGTCTTGGACCATCGATTGTCTCTAGGTTGCCGCAAGGTCCACAAAGGATGGTTGACTTGATTGGCTCATCCATAGTAACGTCCACTCTGTACATGAATCTGCCAGCGTCGGGTAATCTTTCCATCGAAGGTTTCCAATCAGAAACAGCTTCAGGACTCATACCCATTTGACTTGGAATCGACATTCCAATAACGAAACAGATTATTCCACTGAGACCTACTACACCACCCATAGCAATGTTGACACCAAGAGAAAATAATGCTCCGAATACAATCAATACTATTCCAGAGAGAAGAAAGTTTTCTCTGCGGTTTTTCATAGTATCAACTCAGAGCCATACTCAATGCTTCTGCAACTTTTGGCACATCATCCAAAGGTAATGCACACAGACCGATTCTGACTCCACCAGTTAGAGGTACGAGGAATACTCCATTCNCAGCACACTTGTTAGCAATTTCGCTAGGATTATCAGACTCTAACCATGCAAAAAATCCGTCCATTGTAGGATTTAGAGGCACTCCTAACTTTTCACATTCTGAAATTAGTGCATTTCTTCTGTCGTCCAACAACTGCTTCAGACGGTCTCTTTCTTCTGCCCATGCTTTGCCGCCTTCTTCAGAAGAGTGCATTTCGCTAACGCAATATTGTGATACTCTAGGAGTTGCACTCCACGTTTGCCTTGCTGTTACACACATGACTGTATCCATTCGGTCTGTAACTTCTTTTTCGGGNTGCATGCTAACCAATGCACCTGTTCTCAAGCCGTAAATTGTATGAGATTTTGAAAGAGATATTGCAACNCANATTAACAAGTTTTCAGGCCACATCATTCCATTCTCAATCGATTCTAGGATTGTATCAGCCCATGCATGAGTTTCGTCTGCATAAAGGCTGTATGCTGAATCAAGAAGCAGAGTGTGACCCACATCTGGATTGTTCAGTGCAGAATCAACAAATGATTCCAAGCATGCAAATCTNCCTTCAGGAGTCATAGACAAACCAGTAGGATTGTGAGCTGGGTCGTTCAGCCAAACCATAATTTTGTCCTGTGAAGAACACAATTGTTTCAACTTCGCATCAAATTCATCTCTCGCAAAATAAGGGTGATGATCACTCCCNTTAGGAGGGAGTAGAGGCCAAGTCTCAAACTCAAGAGCGTTATTTTGGAGGAAGCCTTTGTATGGCCCCCAGTGTCTGTCTCTTAGCAGAGCAGATTGACCAGCGCTAAGGAAATTGTTTGCTGCTAGATATAGCGCACCGCTGCCTCCCGGACTAGCGGTTGAAGCAAAATTAAATCCTAATTCTTCTAATTGTGTGCGAGCATCGCCAAATGCTAGAGTCTTGGTCAAATCAAGGAATGAAGGTAAGCCAGCAAGAGGTGCATAGGCAGAGATCTCCTGCTCTGGAGCATTTCTTACTGCGGCATCTACAACTTTGTTAATCGCGAGATTACCATCGTTTTCCAATAAGGCGCCGATAGTACCGTTGACTGCAGGCTTGCCTGCTGCCTTAGCCTCTTGGAACTTAGCCCACCAGCTGAAAATCGTGTCATTTCCATGTTTTCCAATGCCTGCCGCATTGAGGAAATTCTCTCCAGCCATATATCTCCCAGCCAGTTTGAGGCTATTGTACTGCCGACGCATTCATCAAGGGACTTCTTCTCGGGTGGTTCGGCGCCAACGTAGCATAGCTGGTAGTGCTTCGGATTTGTAATCCGACGGTCGGGGGTTCGAGTCCCTCCGTTGGCTCCTAACTTTTCACAGAGCAGTACCGCNTTTTTATTTTGAATAAAGAAAAATTAGGTAGAACAAATGGATATCTTATTCAATTCGCCAAGGTATTCAAGACCTATTCGCGTCAGCAAGGACCATGGCGGAGTTCACCAATCCCGAGAGGAGAATGCTTCGCGCCATGCAGCAGAGAGATGGATTCTGGAACTTAGAAGAAGTTCTCGAGGCATGTAATTGGGATGACCAAGCNATTGCNGTTGCTGCAGGACATGGCCTCNCAAACCNCGGNTATNTCAAGATAANTGANACNAGTNNAACNGATGTNATNCTNGGCAGTGAAGGNCAAAATGCANTNGANNAAGGANTNCTTGAATCAAGACTNTGGAATTATATCAAGTCNAANAAAGACNCNAGCATGAAAGATTTGTCNGCTAATTTTGAGAGACATGANGCNGGNCCNGGAATCGGNTTACTNAAAGGNCTNGGNGTNAAACTTGAAGGNGGNAAATTNTCNTGTGAANACCCNGANNNTGTTTCNAANAAAATCNCTGAAAGAGAGGNNTTTATTCAATCNCNNNCNATGGANAACCCANTACTNGANCANTTNAAGGGACGAAANAATCTCATAGANATNGTNGANGCNGTNACCAGAACTTGGAAGATAACCTCNAGNGGNANGNAGGTTCCAGANTCNNAACTTGAAGAAGTNNNAAAAATNGCNGANATTACTCCNGAATTANTGCANAGTGANGAGTGGAAAAATGCTGAGTTCAGACCNTACGATGTATCACTTGAAGCATCGATGCCTAGGTCTGGAAGAAGCCATCCTATGCAAGCTCTTATCGAGAGGATCCGCTCAATTTTCCTTGAAATGGGATTCTCAGAACTAGTGGATGATTATGTTCAAACCGCAGGATGGAACATGGATTCTCTATTCATTCCTCAAGACCACCCTGCTAGAGAAATGCAAGATACATTCTATCTCGACAATCCTAGACAAATCGAATTGGATGAGAAATTATTAGCAGATTGGAAAGCAATCCATGAGCATGGGGGCGATACCGAGTCAACCGGTTGGGGTGGAGAGTTCGACCCTGAGATCTCTCAGAAGGGATTGTTACGCACTCACACAACTGTCAATACAATACAATATCTGGCTGAAAACCCTGAAGATTCATGTCGAGTTTTCGCTATCGATCGAGTGTTCAGAAAGGAAAGTATCGACAAAACCCATCTGCCGGAATTTCACCAGATTGAAGGAATAATCATGGAACCTGGTGCTAACCTAGGGATGCTCGTCACCACACTGAAAACATTCTACGAGAAAATGGGCTACCCCGAAGTTAGAGTAAGGCCTGCTTACTTCCCTTACACAGAACCTTCACTCGAAGTTGAAGTAAAGTGGCGAGGAAAGTGGTTAGAACTCGGAGGTGCTGGAATCTTCAGGCCAGAAGTTACCGAACCCCTTGGAATCAAAGACCCTGTTTGTGCGTGGGGAATGGGACTTGAAAGATTGGCAATGCTAGTGCTCGGGCTTGATGATATCCGGCAACTGTACATCTCGGATTTAGAATGGTTAAGGAATCAACCAATTTTGTGATCGCAATGGACATCAATTCGATAAATGACCACAGCCCTTGGTGGGCAAGAGCATTTGCAATATTTCTAGGATTTATGCTTCTGCTAACCGTAGCCAACTTCTTCTATCTAGAAATATTTGGAATCAATGGAATCAATCACTACTCATTTGGAAATGAACCAATAGATCCCGGTTCTTATCCCGNAAATGGNACTGAAGAAGAACAAAGANANTACAACAATTCTTTGAGAGANTGGGANGATTACCANANNTACAANGANATGATGGATGATTTGGAGGAATCNTATGTNACTGAGATTTCNCAGATTTTCGCNGTANTAACANTNCTAATCGGCATNCCAACAATCGCNATGTTTTGGACNCAANANGAAANNATGCTNCACTTTGGATTAGCNTTCGGAGCGATATCGATNATNGGAGAAGTNTGGAAAGCNTANNTNTCNTCAGAGATTGTTGCNAATTTCATGGAAAGNNTNCCNGGAGGAGGAGATTATGCTTGGATTGCNAANNCNTCTNTCNTNACNTCNAGNATGTGTGGNATANTNTACATNGCNNTNGCNATTGTNCTGCACAANATGTATCACAANCTAAACGATGTACCTGANAGNGGNTTNCATNTAAANGTTGATACNCCATNTNNTGAAACNNTNANNCATGGAGATAATGACNTCCAACACTGAAACCATTCCCGGTTTCAAGATTACNAAGTCNCTAGGAGTNGCAACNGGCTCNACNGTNAGGGCNAANCACATCGGAAANGATATCCTAGCAGGCNTGAAAAANATNGTAGGNGGAGANCTAAANGCTTACACTGAACTATTGATGGAAGCACGTACNGAAGCNCTAGGTAGAATGATGATGGATGCTGCNCAANGAGGNGNAAATGCNGTTGTAAATGTCAGATTTGCAACNAGTAGCGTAGCCGGTGGTGCTGCAGAATTNTTCGCNTATGGAACTGCNGTCAGTTGTCGANCAAGAGTGATCNCATGTACGACATTACNGCAGAATCAATACCCCTGCTGATNATTTTTGNATTAGTAGCNGTATTNGTTCTATTCTTCCCNCTTGCATTCATCTACTCCATGCTNTTTGGATGGATTCATGAATCTGGTCGCCAGAAAAANTTACTCGCTAGAGAACAAAANNTAGCAGGAATTGTTGGNGGNGACAACATNCANACNTTNTCNANGCCAATNAATCTAGAAAATATTTCNCAATGCGGTTTAGTGATGACNAANATCACGGTNTCNCCATCNTGGTGGCANCTATTCCTAGGCTCAATCAAATCTATTTTCGGTGGACANATTCAATCNTATGACAAGGTNCTNGCTTATGGAAGAGCCGANGTCATGCAGCGCTTNAGAGANCAAGCACTNGGNGAAGGCTGGANTGAAATNATCAATGTTAGAGTTGAAACATCCATGGTNATGAACAAGGTGAAGGGTGGNCAGCAAAANAANATGGGAACCCTCGAATTCCTTGCATATGGCACCGGAATCCGGTGATTTCAGTAATATACATAGGGAGTCCTTTAGGACTTGAAGCCTCGAGAATCAAACATGAGAAGGACAAGAGTAGTGGCCACTATCGGTCCGTCTTCTTGGGACCCTACAACTCTACAGTCTATTTTTGATGCTGGTACTGATGTATTCCGCCTGAACTATTCACACGGAGAACCAGAACAAAAGACAGAGTTGTATGAAAGAATCCGTTCAATGGAAACANAACAACGCAAGACCTGTATTTTGGCAGATTTGCCGGGACCGAAACTCCGTCTAGGTGAGTTTAATGGAGTTAAATTACTCAATAATGGCGAATCGATAAGATTACTTTGCGGAAAAATGAAACATGATGGTGAAGAAATTCCTGTTGAGTATGATGGATTATCTGCGGACCTAAAGCCTGGCGATTCAATTTTAGTTGCTGATGGATTAATCAGATTGTCAGTGACAAAAACTGGCGGCGAAAAAGGCTCATTCATTGACTGCCTTATAGAAGATGGCGGACCGGTAACTAGCAGAAAGGGAATCAACTTACCAGGTAATACAATCGATTTACCGGCTATTGGCGAGAAAGACAAATTGGCTCTAGACCACGCACTGAAAACTGGTGCTGATTGGATTGCAGTATCGTATGTACGTAGTGCNGAAGATTTGCGGCCCGCAAAAGATGCTGTCAAGGCTGCGGGACTACATACTCCAATTATTGCCAAAATAGAACATCCAGCAGCTTTACAAAATCTACACTCTATTCTTGACGTCGCAGATGCAGTAATGGTTGCCCGTGGGGATTTGGGAGTAGAGATACCGCTGGAAAGAGTGCCATTGGCTCAACAGAAAATTATCGATGCAGGTTTGATGCGTGGAATGGTAGTAATTGTCGCTACTCAAATGCTTGAATCAATGACACTCAACCCTAGACCAACACGTGCAGAAGTTAGTGATGTATCAACTGCAATTAGACACGGAGGAACTGCAGTCATGCTATCTGGTGAAACCGCATCTGGAAAGCACCCTGTTGCAGCAGTTGAAACAATGGTAAGAATCGCAACTGCAACAGAAGAAGGACTCGTCTCCTCTGGAGGGACACCTGGAGTTCTTTCCAAGTTCCGCTCGACTAGGGCTGTCGCTCATGCAGGGGTTGAACTTGCCAGAGCAGCGAGCGCCAAACACATCATCGTAGCAACCCAACACGGCAATGCCCCCCGACTAGTCACTGGATACAGGCCAGACGTGGTTGTGACTGCTGTAACAGATCGTATTCGAGCTGCTCGCAGAATGAACCTACTGCCCGGAGTAAAATCTGTAATCGTCAAAGAACACGAAAGAGGTTCCCAAACCATGCAGGATGCGATTAGAGAGATTGCAAAAGATGGAACCATTAAATCGGGAGATAGAATTGTGGCAATTTCAGGTTCTCCACAAGCAATGCGCGGCGCAACTAGTACCGTCAGATTATACCGTTTGGAATCCGATGGAAGTATTTCTGGAACAGAGTGACACCAAGACGCTATTTTCTGCGCAAGGTTCAATGCTGGAGTTCCATGTCGAGGGCCATGGGTCTAAATCCTGTGAATGGTATATTAGTCGCCACCGGCTTGATATTGGTATCTCTTAACCTAGCATTGGCATCTTATGCAACCGGCGAAGTTCCTGCTGCTGTAGAAGAAGCTGTTGCGATGAAAGTTAAGGACGATATTTGCNAAAATACTCTATGTACAGAAGTAACTGAAGACTGGTCTGAATCGACCTCGCAAAGAGATTTCTTTGCATGGCACATAACTAATGTAGACGAGGTAATAATGGACAATGCAGAGCCAATTTATGAAAAAATTGGCCCTGTAACTTATGATGTCACTCTCAAGCGTGAAGTCGATAATTATGACATCAAGAACGGGCTACTTACATACAAGCAATTGACTTCATATTCTTGTTCTGAAGATACTCTAGTACCATGTTCAACTGAGGTTAGCCAATTGAATATCGCGTTTAACCCACNGGTAGTTGGAGCTACTGGGACCGCAATCAACGCAGTCATGGACATTACCAAAACAGGATTCGTTTCAGGGGTTATTGGAATACACTTGAAACAAGTAACAGGGGCTCAGGCTGTTGCGGATGAAATACAGTATGAACACATGGACAACCTAGCCGCTGTTGAAGGCCCAGGTAGCATCTACATCATAGATACTGAGATGCATAATTCAGCTGAATCTTATTTCCTAGAAGGAATGTTTGAAGCGTTTAATGATGCATATGGCGACGCATTCCTAGATGATGACACCAAAACATACCTGAGCGAAGGTGGAGTTGACCCTCGCTGGGTCGATGGAGTTTGGAATGACGATGGAGATGGTATTCTAGAACCGGATGAGGAATGGTCTTACAACGAAACAGGAGCTAGAATTGGGGACTTGAATGGAAACGGAATCATCGATAATGAATCGAGCAGTTTCGTCTCCACCTTGAATCTAGATTATGCATTCTATGAAGCGGTAGGGCCAGATGGAGAGAATCTATCTCTTGTCAATTACATGGGCCCTCTGGTTTACGCTGCAATGGGTGAGCCTGAGTCATTAGAATTTATCCAAGAAAATCCTGAAGAATCTGTCACACTAGAGCGTGCAGAATTGTGGAATTTCGCACACCCTACCGACCTAAACATCACACTAGCAAGAGATTGGACACTTTATGGAGGAATGGGTGCATTGATGCTTGACTACGGGGCAGGCAACGATGATTATCTAACCGATTATTCAGAAGATGGGGTCAACCTTTCGGTAAGAGTTGAACGCCTATTTGGTATCGAAATGGATGATGATGTTGCCTCAGATGTTCTAACTATGGGTGATGGCACTGACGAGCCAATGGGAATTTTAGCAGTCAGCGAGTCAGGTACTTCATTTGGATTAACTGAGTTCCTTGAAATGGATCAATCCACTGCGGTCGAAACCTACGGAGTAACTGGATATCAGCACCAAGTTTTGAAGAAATTTTGTAACGACTGGATGAATAATGTTGCAACTCTACCACTTATTCTAGTTGGTGGAGAGGGTTACATATCTGCATCACAGTTCGTCAACCAAACATTCGGTTCTGTCAATCCAATCGATAATGAGTACATGGAGTACTCACTCAATATTGGAGGAATGTGGGGTACTGGAACATATGGCTTCCCAGCAGGAGACCCCATCGACCTAACACAAGAACAGAGTTCTGAAATGCTGTACGGAGATTGGGGTCTAACTACTGCAAAGGGAGCAAGTATGTTCCTCTATGGTGAGTTGAGCGGCAAAACCTTGCCAATCAATTATTCAACTGAAGAAAGGACTGAAGCTAAAGATTGGACAAATGAAACAGTTGCTGAGATATATGGAATCGATGTTGAGGCTGCTGGTGCAGCAAGGCTACTAATGATGGAAGTAGTGTTCAAAAATTTCGTTCCCGACTTCCTAATCGATTCATTTGGAACCAGTAAGTATCTAACACAACCTGTTGACAACTGGCTGTTAGGCTGGCATGACCCTGTGAATGCATATTTGGCGACAGGTGATTCTGAAAATATGACTGCTGGCTGGACTAGCCTTGAAGCGAATGAAACATTCTTTGGTTCTGCGGCATATGTTGAGGGTGGAATATCTACAGGAGACCCTGCTAAAATCACGATTTGCACAGGCGAAGCTGATTCTTGTGACAAGGGAGAAACNATACAGGTTGGAGACAGCGAATATGTAAGTTGGAGAAACAAGTCAAAGGAAAGTGCAACCTACGGATTGATTAACGCTGAATTGCAAAGTAATACCACTGGTGGATTCATCACAGGAGATGGCGACAAAATTGACCTATCGGGATACGGAACTGCTGATGTCAAATGTGAGAAAGAAAGTACTCTCAAAGGAATTCCTGTAGATGTATGTACTGCTTCTATGGACCCATTGGATAGGTCAATACAAGCCAAACTAATCAACAGCGGAGATCTACTCGATGCTATCCCTGGTGCACTACCAGTATTCTTTGGAAGCGATGTTGAAATCAAAGTCGAACAGTTGAGCGGAGCAATCATTGGCGGCAAATCGGAATCAACATTCTGGCTAGACACTAGAAATATCACAGACCAAAAAACACCGCCTGAAATGTCTGATTTGCAGGAAGTATTCGTCATCAAAACATCAGCTGAANTGGACGATGAAACAGCAGAATCCATGGAGTCTCAAATTGTCACGAATCAAGACTTCTTTGCTTTCTTTACTAACTTCGACCATTGGTCAGATTATGTCGCACTTAGTTTATGGATTGGAGGATTGTCCTCACTCCTAATTGGTGCAGCATTGATTTTCAAGGGAGATAGNGATGAATCTTCAAGTTCAAAGTGGGGAGATGAACCTGAATCTACTGATTTCACTGGTGAAGTCGAGGAAGAACTCGAGGAATCAAATGTAGAACCTCAACCAGACGAACTATGATTTCAAAGTGATATCACTTAGATATCATAAAGTAGGAGTCCGTTCTGGACAGAAACATGCAGCCTGCAGTCGTAAGCATCCCGACTCAAGTCGTGATGCCACAAACTGAGCCCCAATTTAAAGACAAAGAAGCCAAGACCATCAATGGATTCATTGGACTACTAATCCACTTATCCCTGAGTGTATTCAATATACTATTATTGGCCACTGGACCAGGGGCACTTCTTCTGATAATCACCGGTCCACTTTGGCTACTATTATGGAATTCTTACGTAATTGTGAATCCAAATGAAGCAGTAGTGACTCAATTCTTTGGAAGATATGTATCAACTCTGAAAACAGAAGGTTTCAGGTTTTTCTTTAACCCTCTCTACAGCAAGTCAAAGATTTCATTCAAGATCAACAACTTCGAATCTAGCAAATTGAAAGTTAACGATGTTAATGCGAACCCAATCGATATCGCAGCAGTTGTCGTATGGAGAGTTTATGATGCTGCAGAAGCAATGTTCGAAGTAGAGAACTACGGCCATTATGTCCAAATTCAAAGCGAAGCAGCCCTGCGTGAAATGGCTACNAAGTACCCTTACGATGCTATCGAAGAGAAAGACATTGGAGGAATCACACTCTCTAGTCACCAAGATGAAATCGCAAAGCAATTGCAACAATCCGTTGAGGCTCGTCTAGCAAGAGCCGGTATCCAAGTATTGGAGGCTAGAATCTCTTATCTTGCATATTCTACAGAAATTGCACAAGCAATGCTACGNCGNCAGCANGCNAGCGCAGTNGTNGCAGCACGNCGTGAGATTGTCGANGGNGCNGTCGGCATGGTCGAACTNGCACTACAACAACTATCNACNAAAGGAATCATTGAANTAGACGAGGATAAAAAAGCGACNATGGTTAGNAANTTNCTAGTNGTNCTNTGTTCNGANACNGANACNACNCCTGTNGTTAACACNGGAACATTGTACCAGTGAGGTTGATTGAAATGAGAACAGCACCAAAAGTAGTCCTTGTAATAGGAGTAGTTCTAACTATAATTGGAATCGTTGGCTTTGCAATAGGCATGGATAGCGTTTCAGAGATTGAAGAAGAATTTACCAAGTACGAGCTTGAAAATGTAACAAACGGAACAATTGTCATNGAAGATACAGATNNTTATGGAGACCTAGGNGTGACATTTTGGGTCAAGGGAGTCTACGAAGATGCGAATGAAAATGGCGAATGGGACGTNTGTGAATCAACGACAATAACAGTNNTATCCGCTCCTGAAGTCAACACNGANTGGGATNAAGNCCGNAATGGNGNTTTCTATTATGAAGGAAATTATGANNNATACGGCAATGTCAGNAATTGTGACTCTAATTCNCTNAACAANGTTNNGGACAGANAANGNGANGGNCTAGTNAANGTTGGAAGNGCGTGTTTNGCNTGNTATTCNGGCAANCTTACTTTCGAATCTAATGTACCTGTATGGGTAACCTATGATGATAAGTTANCTGAAGAAATCATTGATGAAATCGGNGCTCTATTCNTTGGATTCATCGGTGGNTTTGGAGGATTGTGCTGTGGAATTATATTCCTGATTATTGGAATNATCATGGCTCTTACAATGAAGGATGATGGNCNTCAACAAATGATGTANNTGCCACCNGCTGACAATCAATTGATTGCNCAGCAACCNGGAAGNCAACCANCCACCACNCANATGTCACAACCAGACTTTGGAAATCCTCCTCAAGGCGGACTATAGGTGNTTAAATGGAAATTCGACTNATTATNACTTCAGTNNTNTCANTNATGATTCTNCTNTACGTTGGTTATTGCTGGGTAAATCAAGGCGTNCATGCAAAGGGGAAAGGATGGGTAACAAGAGANTTCGCCCCCAAGACATTCTGGTTTTGNATGATTCTNTACNTAGTGATGGCAATNGGAATATTTGCGAATACTTTCTTTATGCCNAGATGATGGGATTGAAATGGAGAAAAAGAAGATTTTACTGCGATTAGATCCTAANNTNCANGAAGCCCTAAANCGNTGGGCTGATGATGAATTTAGGTCNCTCAATTCACACATTGAGTTCTTGCTNAAGAAATCNCTCANCANTAATNGNCGCACCGANGATGATGAATGAAANCATACATAATTTGAAGTAGAATTTTNNTGACANCATNNNATGGGCGCNCANAAGAATGTGTTAGGNCANGANATNGGNGAATGTTCCTGCAANCCNCTTACNGGNTGGTANCGAGACGGNNATTGTAACACNGATGAAATGGACAGAGGCTCTCACACAGTATGCTGCATTGTTACAGAAGAGTTCCTACAGTTCGCAAAATCAAAAGGCAACGATTTGATGACACCAGCTCCTCATTTCAATTTCCCTGGACTAAAACCGGGCGATTCTTGGTGTGTGTGCGCCCGTACATGGCTGGACGCTTTGAATCACGGACAAGCATGTCCTGTTGATTTAGAAGCAACTAATATCAAAGCACTGGAAATCATTCCACTAGAACTCCTTGAAGATCGCGCAATCTGATTATTCACTCTCTGTATTTGCAAGGTACTTTCGAGCATCTTGCTTTAGGAAAGGAGTGTACATTGCAGGCAATACAAACAGACTAGAGACCAATGCTAGAATAATTGCTACAACGAATACCTGTCCGAATAATTGCAGCGGTACGAGTGAAGAGAAATTCAGAACCGAGAAACCACCTGCAGTGGTTAATGCTGCTCCGAACATAGCCCGACCCGTTGTTGCAACAGATTTGGTTGACCAAACTACAGGGTCCGCACTCGGTGCATGCTCGACTTCTTCTTCTAGTCTAGTCGTGAGGTGTACCGCATAGTCAACACCTAATCCGAGTGTGAGAGCACCAATTGTAACAGTTTGTGAGTTCAATTGATATCCGGTAAGGCCCATAATTCCATACACCCAAACCACGACAACCATCAGTGGAATCCAAGTTACGAACCCTCTTGCAGCACCCCGAATAACATCCTTCTGCCTCACAGTGTTTATTCCAACTAGCATCAGCAAGATTACCGCAGCAACTGTACCTGTTGAGATTACTGCGGAGTCAGCAACATCTGCAGTAACTTGTGCTAGAATTAGTGAGCGTCCAGATAGTTGAACAATGAAATCACCATCACTTTCATCAGCAATATCCGCAAGGTTTGCGGAAAGATCGGACTCAAAATCAGCGGTAGCTTGCCAATCCAAAGTCGCTGCCTGGAAAGAGATCACTGTTTGTGAAGCATCTGAATTTAGATTCCCAGAGGAAATATTTCTTCCCTCTTCAGTCAACAACCAAGTCTCAAGAGCAGACCAAGATGATTCATCATCACTCAATCCATTCATCAAGGCATCAAGTTCGCTATTTGTTGTGCGTGACTCTTCTAGAACAGACCATATTCCAATAGGCAATCCCGTCGTTTTCGGATTATCTGATAACTCCATTACAACACTATCATACAACGCCCTACCTTCTTGCGATATTACATCGCCATCCAATACTGCATACAATGGTGAAGGACTGCTTTGAAATTCATCCGCAATCAGTAAGAAATCCTGTACGACTGGAACCGAGTCATCGAAATTATCTCTAGTATCGAATCCTACCTCTAATTGTTGGAAACCAAGGAACATTGGAACCGATATCAATATTGTAACGACAATCACTTTTTGTGGCACATTTACAAGAGAACCAATCCATGAAGACACCGGGCCAATATCGTTCTTACCGGACTTTTCCAAAGGCAATTTCTTCGGTGGTATGATCATCATCAATGCAGGCAATGCTGTGATACTCAACAGATAGATGAAGAACAATCCAATTGCGATTACAGTACCGAACGAAACCAAGAATTGTTGTGATGAGAATCTGAACGATAGGAAACCAACCATATCGGTAAAGATAGCAACCATCAATGCTGCCGAGGTCAGAATTGTTCCTTTACGAATAGCAATTCTGCGCGCCTCAATTGAGAAATCTCTCAGAGTTCCTCTTCCCTGTGGGTCGGCCTTTTCTTGGTCCTGTAACTCTTCTCTGATTCTAGCCACTACATGCAAACCATAGTCAACACCAATTGCCAGTAATAGAATAGGGATAGAATTCATCGCTGCATTGAAAACCATTTTTACACCGAGCAGTGTTAGGAAACCAGCCATTCCGTAAGTTGCTAAGATTGCAAATACAGTCAACACCAATACATTGGCTGTATCACGCTTGCTTCGGAACTTTGTCCACAATATGAACCCAAGAAGCAACAGACACAATGAGTTTAGAATCCCCAATTCTTTGCCTAAGTTTGCGTTTTGTCCGGTCGCTAGTTGTGAGAAAGAGAATACGGATATCTCTGAATCACCGGTTTCTGATTTTGCTTGAGAAGCAAGGTCTTCCGCCCATTCACTGACCTTTTCTTGCACATCTCCAATCACCTCAACTCCGTGTTCTCCGGGCTCAGTCACCACTACGAAAGTAGTCAGCACTGGGCCATTAGAGTCCCACGGTTCGGTAGAGTCTTCAGCCGGTAAATTGGAAATCATCATTGAGCGATAATCAATAGACTGCATTCCGATTAACATTCCAATTTTTCCAGAGATTGGTCCTGTTACCATTGCTATCTCACTGCTATTTGGGCCCTGAATCAAATTGGTTAGACCGGCTGATAATACAGATAGATTTGATGTTAGATTTGCTTCTTCATCTATTCTGTCAAGCCACAAATTGGGGTCTTCTGGTTGCCAATTTCTCAGATCGGTAGCGCTTACCAAACTTGGGCTTGGAATGCTAGAACTAGCTGCACTCAGGTTAGCAAGATTACCGGTTAGGCTTTCATTGTCTGAGGCTGCAACTGCATCAATTGCTAGTTGTAATTCAGAAATCCAGGATTCCGCAGTTACTGGATCCTGAAGATTGTGCCACTGAATTGCAGCACTTGCCATTCCACTGTTTGGCTGTATTCCAAAAAGAGGGTATTGGTACTCCTGTAAGTCCTGATTTTCCAACAATATAGCTTCTAAAGTTGCTAGTTGCTCCCATGTGGAGGCCTTATACAGGTCACCTGAATCGATATCATCGATAAAACGAATAAAATCAATAGATGCTTGATATTCATCTTCGACTTCGTTCAGTAATCTAACTGTTTCATTGTCTGGAAAGAAAGCATCTTCACTATTGTCGAAATTGATGAACATAGCATTAGGAGTTAATGAAAATATGAACACTAATATGATTGCAATAGTGGTTTTCGGCCTCTCTGTACTGAAACTAGTCATCCCATCGAAAATTCTCTTCATACAATCGACCTACCATAAACCCGGTTTATTCAGTTATATTTGCTTGTTTGAAATCTAACTAAATTCATTCATATTTCGTTTGTGTATAGGATCTGCCAAGTCAAGAGACAATGCTCGTTGTTACAGGTGCCGGGAGCGGGGCTTGAACCCGCGACCTTCGGATGTCTCAGACATGTGAAGGGGCTTTGGTACGTCACAAAAAGTTCCTTGGAACTGCCCTATGAGTCCGACGCGCCACCAACTACGCCACCCCGGCAAGCACTTCGCCCACCGTACTCCCCTCTTTGAATAATGCGGCCAATTTAACTGAAATTTTGCTCACATAAATCCTCTCTAACAACCACAGGATTCATTCACTGGCAACTATCCGCACATCTGATGGTCGACATCAATACTGCCATGGCAGCGGCTGCCGCAGAGAGGCGAAACCGAGGCACTGGTGACAAGGAGAGAAAGAAAAATCGCTCTGGTGCAGACATGGGAATCGAGCCTTTTGACCCAGTCAAGCATGTCTCTAAAGAAAAAGCTGACACTGTTTCAATGTGGCTAGTAATTTCTTTTGCGGCAACAATGTCGCTACTCATGCGTTATGTTGCGATGCCGAATTCGCAAGACAATTCAGACCTACTTTGGTTCATACCCATGATGGCCATTTTCTTGTTACCCTCAATTCATAGGGCAATTCTACCTGGAAAGTTCGTCGAACACTACACAAAGGGAACCTGGTTCAAGGCATCATTCTTACACATCTTTACGTGGTTAGCACTAACTTTCCTTCTATCTAATGCACCATTTGCTGACATTGTTGCACCAGAAGTTGACGATGGTTGGGGTATGATTTCTTCTAGTGAAGAAGGATATGATTTCACTAAATCATCAGACGGTGAAGTTACACTGACCGAAGGCTATACTGGATCACATTTCATAGTCTTAGCATTCAGTGATAATTACGATGCTGCTGATGCTGAATATGCTATATCTTATTCATGGCTTGACAAAAATGAAAGTTCGGCAAACAACTCATGGTCAGAAATAGAAAGTGCTGATGCTACTGCTCTGGATTCAGTTCGAACTCACAAGGATATTGATTACCCAGTTGCAATTGCTATTCCTGAAGGTTTGGCAGAAGGAAGTTATGACTTCGTAATCAAGGTGACAGAAGATGGTGACCCTTGGGAAAACACAAGGACTGTAACAATGACTCTAGTAGTTGAGGAATTAGTTGAAGAAGAGTCAACTGAGTAACTTTGACAACCTCGCAGTCAAAGCGTCCAATTGGATAGCTTCTCCACCACCTTCAACCAATCTAAAATCGATTTCAGCCATCAACTCTGTAAGTTCCAATTTTTGAATCTCAGATAAGAAATCAGCACCGTACAATTCGCGATGCAATTGGTTGACAAAATCTGTTCCTGCTAACCCATACTTGTCTAGTAACTCTCGCAATCTTCTACGGGCGGCATGGAAACCATCCTGCCTGCAAGCCATTAGGTACTGGTGAAGTGATTCAGGTGGTGCAGTCGCACTTGTCTCATAGATTAGAGATCTTGAGACATTCTTCTCAAGAGCTGCAGCGACTTGAAGGGCTGTAATCGCTTTTCTCAAATCTCCTTGAGAGATTCTCACCAATGCTTCAGCAGCCTCATCATCAAGTCCGACCTTTTCCGAACTAGCCACGGATTTTACCTGTTCTAAAACATCAACATCAGCCAGTGGCCTAAACCTGAATACGGCACATCGGCTCTGAATTGGTTCGATAATTTTGCTAGAATAGTTGCACGAAAGAATGAATCTGCAGGTTTGAGCGTATTGTTCCATAATTCTTCTGAGTGCACCTTGAGCATCATGGGTCAGGGCATCTGCTTCATCGAGGAAAATAATCTTGAATTTCGCATCACCNTAAGGCGAAGTTCTAGCAAACTGCTTGACCTTGGTTCGAATACTCTCNAATTTCCTCTCATCGCTGGCATTCATCTCCAACAAATTGTTTCTGAATTCTGGACCGAAAACATCCCNTGTCAATGCCATAGCAGCAGTAGTTTTTCCAGTTCCAGGTGGACCAGCGAAAAGCAAGTGCGGGAAGTCTGCNAGATTGGCATATGAAGCCAATCTTTGAACCACAGAGGACTGACCACGGATGTCGCCAACCGTCCGGGGTCGATGACGTTCAACCCAAAGTTCGCTCATACTGCGCAAGTCACAACAGGACGAACTTGAACCTTCGCTTTAGCAAAAAATACCCTATTTTGAATCGGCCACCCTACGGGTGGCCAGCCGAAAGGAAACTATACCCCCTCCTTCAGTGGGAGTGTGAGCCCCATGTCGACGAACAGCCGTGACCGCCGTAAAATTACGACTTCTTTGCTACTGGTTTTGATGTTTTTATTCGCAGATTTATCTCTGCCACAAGCGATTCCAAACTGGACAAACGATGAACTGGATGATACTGTAACTATCATGCAAACTACTTCAGCATTCAATGTCAGCAAAGACGCTGGAATTCTATCCTCCACTCCAAATTCGAATTACGGAACCGACGAAACCGCTACCTTGGGCTTAGGTATTTCCGGTGAGTCACGTATTCTGATTTCGTTCAACAACTCGGTTCCTAGTGGAGACATGGTTACTGATTCTATTCTCGAATTAACTTGTGGTATCGACCCACTAACAATCAGTTCAATCGATATTTTTGCGTCAAGATTGAAAACATCCTGGGATGAAGCAAATGTAACATGGACTAGTCCCGATGATGGAGACAATTGGGGATTATCTGGTGCTGATGATGATTCTGATCGTGACACATGGGAACCACCATTCTACGGATATGCAAACAACACATTCCAAATCAATGTAACCGCTATCGTCCAAGATGCTGTAATCAATTCACGAGGCTCAATTGACATATTGCTAGCAGCAACTGGTAGCGAATACACTTGCCACATGTCAGAATCAACAGACACTAACAGCAGGCCTTCGCTCTCAATTACCCACCAAAATGGAACTCATTCTAACGGAGGTAGCCTAGCACCAAACTTCGTAGATGATGGTTCTGCATTGATGGATGAAGATGAATTCCTTCTGAAAGCTGCAACGAATCCTGAACTATCATGGGATAGCATGTCGGGTAGCCATGCACAGGTACAACTGTCGAACAATATCGATTTCATATCTGACTCCGATAGCGCTTGGTATTACAACACTGTAGACAATTCTTCTCTTTTCACGATTAATAGTGGCGCCGGCGAAGGTGCAATGACTGTACCTAGCGGACACGAGTTGTCAAATTCCACCACTATGTACTACAGAATGAGAGCGGTTGATTCCGCAGGAACAATCGGTACGTGGAACTCTGGATATTTCCACTTGCCAGGACATTCCGTGTCTGAAGTAGACGGATACGGACAGTTTACATTTAGTTTCGATGACTTAGGCTTAGTCGAGAAAACTATCGAGGATTCATTCATTGATTCAACTGGTGCTGTAAAGAATACTAACATGGGAAGTGAAGCAAACATTACTGTTGGTTCATCATCTTCAGCAGACCAATATGGATTGTTAAGATTGAATCTTGATGATATAGGTATGCACCATAACTCTTCGATCGTTTCTGCAATTCTCTCCTTGGACAGAGTTTCATTCAGCGGTTCAGCAGAGGTCAGTTTCCACATCATGGATGGAGAAGATTGGACTGAAACCGGCGTGACCTGGAGAAAATACGATGGCACATACTACTGGGATGACGGAGGCAGAGTCCCTTCGATGTCAGTGGGTCAATTTGAAGGAGACCAATCCTCATCTACAATCGAGGTGAATCTCACCGCTGCAATTCAAAAGTGGATTGACGACAATAATGTAGTTTCAACTACATCAGAATCCCTAGAGTTGATGATGGTCGCATCCACTTGGGGAATAGAAGAATCATCTTCCAAGTTCGTCAACCTGTGCAGCACTGAAGCTACAGGCTGTGATCAACCAAAACTGGAGATCACATACGACTGGGGAAGCAATGGGCCACCTGCTAGTCCTACTCATCTTTCGCCGAATGATGGGCACTCTGTTTGGAACTTGACAGGAGACAATCTATCTGGAAATACAACGCCTACCCTATTCTGGGATGCAAGTATCTCTTGGACTGGAGACATGTTGATGCAGGTAGCCACAGACCAAGAATACAGAAACATAGTTCGCTCTTTCAACACTGCAACAACTTCGGAATTCAGTGAAACTGACGGAAACTGGTCAGTACCTGGTGACGATTCTTTGCAGGATGGAGTCATGTACCATTGGAGGATGGCACAAGTCGACTCTAGTTCTCACCACCACTCATGGTGGTCAACTTCTTCCTTCTTGGTTTCCGGATTAGAATCCGAATACTTGCAGGACGATGAACACAGATTGAGACTATCACATGGAAATGCAACCACGGCTGGCGATGCACCAAGTTGTGAGGATACTTACATTGACAGTGGTACACCGAGTAACAACTACAATGGCGAAGATGAGATGCAAGTTTCATACAATACATTCCCTTCAGAAACCTCTATTCTTCTGGGATGTGACCTAACTAGCCATCTTTTACCTGATGGATACGCAGTGAAGACTGCTACACTCAAGATGAGATTGGCAGACTATCCATCGGGAACACCAACCCTCGGAGCATGGGAAAGCAGACAGCATAATTGGTCTGAATCAGCTGCAACATGGTCTACATTTGACGGCACCAACAGTTGGGGTACCAGCGGAGCAAAAGGCTGGGAGAGAGCTGGATTATTGGACACTGAATCATTAGGTAATTCTTACTCTGCTGGCGATTGGGTAGAACTAGATATTACTCTAGCAGTTCAAAATGCAATGCGTGAAAACCGCTCGGTAGATTTGATTCTAGGAATCGTAGGAGTAGGCTCCGGAGGTGACAGAGATGCACTATTCTATCCGAACAGCGCTAACTCAGCGAACAGGCCTGAGATTTCATTCGTTTATGTGCCTGGTTCTGACGCACTACCTTCCGAACCTGTACCTCAAACGCCGTTGAATGGTTCATGGTCGGTTGAAACCGGAATCAATCCCGCACCAGATACATCTCCACAGTTGACATGGAACCTAACTTCAACAGGAGTTACTATTGGAGGATGGTCCATTGAGATGGATACATCCTCAAGCTTCGATTCACCAAACTTGGTAATGGCTACGAGTTGGACAGACTCTGGGTTTGATGTTACAAATCAAACATACGACATGACATCAGAATTGCAGACTGGAAACACATGGCACTGGAGAGTTAGAGCAACCAGCGCTACAAACCAAATCGGAAATTGGTCTGATTCATTCCACTTCTTGCTACCAGACATAACAACTTGGAGTATTGATTCGAATACTGCGGCTGTGGAGTTGCACCATAGACAAGCGATGCCTGCACTAAATCTGCCTAATTTCATTGACACTTGGGTTGCGGATTCAGGCGTAGGAGCAACTTCTGACCAATCATCGGCTTCAACCTTCAAAGTTGGAACTAGTACCAGCGGAGAAAATGCCACTGCGCTGATTAAAATTCCATTAACTGAATTACCAAACCCACAAAATGCGCACATTTCAGATGCTGTTCTGAACTTGTATGCTCAGTTTGGTTCTGATACAGGAAATGCAGTATCTGTACACCCTGCTCTAGTGGCATGGAACACCAGCGCTAATGGAACAACCTATGACGGTATCAACAACTGGTCTAGCCCAGGAGCAATGGGAGCAAACGACCGAGGCGCTATGTCTGATGTGCAACAGGGTGCATCCGCAGATTGGATGGAGTTCGATGTTACAGAATTGGTTCAAGACGCCTTTGCAAACGGTGAATCTCACCTCTCATTGATGATCGTAGGTTCAATTGGAGAGGGCCAAACCATCTTCTCATCTACGGACGGACTTGCGAGCGAAAGTCCATGGCTAAATCTAACTTGGTCTAGTGGAAATGCATCATCTCCTGAAGTTGCTGGAACAAATACTAACCCAGCAATTGATGAAATCATTTGGGATACTTCTACACACGCATTGCTTCCCGGAGCAACACCAACCTTCGCATGGAGCCATCCTAACGCATCAAACGTCGATGATTGGAGAATTTTCATCTGGGAAGATTACAATGACGAAAGAGCAGGTTGGACAATGTATGACAGTAGAGATTCTTCTGAAGGGTGGGACATTACGAATCTGACATGGACCTCTCCAGACGACCTATCAACCGGCGAATCGTACGAATGGTTCATTCAGCCAATTACTGACGATATTCTTGGAGCAAGAGGACAGGATACAATTTTCCACATACCTGCTGAGACTGGGAACAGTATCAATTCAACAGATGCTGAGATTACTCTGCAGGAAGGACAAATTGTCGAAGCCCTAGATTATCCTGCAATTTTCATGGACACTTACATTGACTCTGGATCAACAAACCAAGCATTTGAATCATCCCAGCGCCTATTACTGGGTAGGTCAAATTATTCATCTTCATTGAACTATAGGTCTGTTTCCTTGCTGATGGTTAATTGGTCAAGTATGCCAATTCCAGCATCTCATGAGTTCATTTCTGCAACACTGACATTGCACAAACTGAGCGGTGGAGAGAATGGACAAGAGACCGTGAAAATAGCTGTATGCGAAATGTTCGATGAATGGAATCAAAGTGCTACTTGGAATGGCCCTACAGGCAGCAATTCAAGTTACACACAACAGGAGTATAGTGGAGGTTGCGACACCCCATTCGAAGTTACAAGTGTAGCGCATGATGACTACACTGTTGATTTCGACATCACCTACGCTGTCCAACACGCCCATGCAAATGGAAGTGATGAAGTAAACCTAGGATTCTATGTTGTGGTCAATACATCTGACGAATGGCATTTCGCCAGTAGCGACTACACACCAGATGAATCTAAGAGACCTGAATTAAGTCTAGAGTGGAGAACTGGCACACAGTGGCTTCCTTCTAAGCCAACAAATCTTCATCCTCTAGATGGTGAGACTATTTGGGATGAGAGTGCGTCAAGGCCGCGTGGTGCTGACAATACTACAATGAATTGGTCTTCATCTGAAAGCAATGAAACACGTTGGATTATGGAATACTCCACAGAGCCATCATTCACAAATGAAACTTTGACTCTCAACCATGATTTCACAGATAACGGAACATTCAATGGAACATGGGACATTTCCAACCTATCTTTCACAATTGAAAATAATATCACTGGAGATTACTGGCTTTATTGGAGAGTAAGGGCAGACCAAGACCATCGACTTGGGAGATGGTCTTCTGTCCATGCATTCAGAGTTCCAAATGCAATAGGTAGCGATGATGGAGCAGGCAATAATACGGTCACTCTGTCCCAGGGTTCAGTGTTTGAGGACACAGGTGATCTGCCAGGTGTTCCTGACGCTACTATAGATTCTAACCGTCCTAATTCTGCACTTGGCGATAACGGCCAGCTAGATTTGGGAATATCGGCAGCAGGTTCTGGTGAATCCAAGATTATCCTAACATTCGACTTGTCAGAATTGCCATTCCCTGCAGCAATGACTCCTACCAATGCTTTGTTGGGATTGTACAGGCATAATGTTACTGGAACCTCATCTCTGACAGTTAGTGCACACGCATGTGATACCTTTGTAGAAGACACAGTAACCTGGAATACTGCACCTACATGTTCTTCGAGTGAAGTTACTCGCTCAACTATGTTGGTTACTCCTACAAACGGATGGCAAGTATGGGATATTACATCACTAGCACAATCTAATGTAGCCAATGGAAATAATACCCTAACCATAATGTTGCAGTCTGTAGGAACACCTAGCTCTGGACATTCTTTCCATGATAACTCGCATAGCCAATACAGGCCGAAACTAATCCTAGACTATGTTGATAACGTGGACGGAGTTATTCCACCGGGTCAACCAACTCTTACCTATCCAGGAGACGGAGATATCCTTTACAATACCAGTACTTGGGTGCTAGAGTCTTTGGACAAACCTCAGTTGACATGGAATGCTGTAACTGATGCAACAGGTTACATTGTAACCATTGCAGACATCAATGGTGAACTGAAATACAAGTCATGGGAAGATAATGAAATCAATGGAACTACATTCACATTCAGTCAAAACTTGACCGCTGGACAAGTTTACACTTGGTGGGTTCAAGCAATCAATGGTTCAATCCCAGGTCCTTCATCGAGTCGCAGAGCATTTGCAATCGGAATTCCTGTAGACCATTCATACAACGATGACCACACTTGGACATATACATTCCAGACAGGAAATGAAGTCGCAGATTTGGGACACACCAACATCAGAGATTCTTACATTGGAAGCGGATTTGCTAACACGAATCACGGTTCTGAATCTATGATGGTCGGTACAAATTGTGAAGGAGCAAATACCGAATGTAGAATGATATTCGCTCTAGACAACAGTCAGATTCCGTTGCCTATGGCTGCCAAGATTCATTCAGCATCAATTAACTTACAAGTCGAATCTGCAGCATCTGGAACCATGACATTGAGTGTTCACAGACTTCTGACTAATGCTTGGACACAAGCAGGTTCTACTTGGAACAGTTCCTCTGCAGGAGTTCCATGGAACGCTGGTGGAATGACTGCTGGTGTTGAATATGAATCTACACCAATCTCTAGTGTAACAATCAATTCTGGAACCACTGAAGTTTGGATGGATATCGGTCATTCTAGTATGTTGATGGATGGAGACCATGGCTGGATTGTAATTGCAAGCACACCTGCAGGTTCACCTTCATGGGTTGAGTTCTACTCCAGCGAACACTCATTGGATGAGAGGCCAAAGATTCTGATAAATTACACTGACGTACATTCAGTATCTATCTCTCCTTCCGGTTCAACAACCGATGCGGACACAACAGTTCAGTTCTCACACATCCTAAACGATGCACTTGGAGGAATGGTTTCCGAAGATGTGGTCTGGGATTCAAGTGACGGTACCATCAACTCGACAGGAGTGTACACACCAATGTCAGTTGGAACACATGATATTACTGCATGTTTCGGTGTAATCTGTACCACTGAGAGTATTACTGTAACACCGGGAGCACCTGTAACTCTGATTGTAGATGAAATATCCAGCACAATAACAGCTGATGAATCATTCACAATTATGGCGCATGTTGAAGATGCAAATGGCAACACTGTCCCTGGAATGACTATTTCATACACACCAAGCAATGGAACAATGAGTGGAACTACATTCTATCCATACACAGCTGGTTCTCAAACCGTGACTGTTGGCTGGAGCACTCAGACAATTGATGTTACGATCGATGTTGTTGGTGGTGCGCCTGTATACTACGAAACCTCAGGATGTGAGGAAGTAATCCACGCTGGAGAGACCTGTCAACTCAGTTGGACACTTCATGACCAGTACGGAAATATGCTCAACATCGAAGTTGGTGGAGGAATTACTTGGACCGTCGGTGGAGGAGTATTCACTGAATCTAATGGAACATTCTTTGCTATGACAGTTGGAAATTATGTCATCAACATGTCTTCAACCGGAGGAATATCTCACGAGATTCCAATTCAGATTACACATGGTGAAATGGCAAGCCTAGAAATTGATGCATCTGACACCTTCGTTACTGCTGATGACATAGTCTGGCTGAACACAACCCGAATTGATATCATGGGTAACCGCCTATCTGTAGTTATCCCACAGGAGAATTGGACCATCAGTGATGGAATGATTACTGCGGGTCAACCTGCAGAGTGGCATGCCCAAAGGCGTGGTTCTAAGACACTAACCGCAAGTTATGCTGGAATGGAAAGCAGTGTAGTTGTGCAAGTTAGTGAAGGTGCAATTACCGGTCTTGTTCTAGTAATTGATTCTGTAGATTCCACTGGTTCACTACAGGAAATAACCGCTGATGATGAAATCACGATCAAGGTCAAAGCTGTTGACTCAGATGGCAACAGATGGACTGAGAATGTTGCATGGACAATTGAACACGCTCAGTACACCGACCAAAGTGTGTTACAAGAGATGACATATGGTTCAACAACTATGTTCGTTCCAGTATTCGCATCTGATTCGTTCTACACACTGCGTGCAACATACACGGATGCCAACATTACAATTGAAGTAACATTGGACATATCTGTTGACCATGGTGATTTGATTAGCGTATCTTTGATACAACCAGTAGACTTGACTCAGAACATTGATGCTGACAACAGTTTGCAATTCTTGCCTCAGTTGACTGATGGTGATGGTAACATCATCGACCCGTCGATCGTCTCCTACACTTTGGAAAATACTGATTCGGGAGAGAAGACAAACATTACTTCAATNATNGTTGGNAATGCTGGAGTTTGGGAAGCNTCNACNGTNGGNAANTGGNCAATCACTGCTTGGGCTATNTCNAGTAGCGGATACAANATCTCTGAAACNGTNACGATTTCNGTCGAACACGGNGATGCNGTCACNGTNGANATCGANGTTATTGCNAACTCTGCGAAAGCNGGTGANGTGTACNCAATAACAATNACNGGTACTGANNCNGATGGAAACACCTTCCTAGAGAGTGTTCTATGGACNCANGANAACAAGGCNGTNCCTGCTTCAACAATTGAGGGNTCNGGAGGNNNCTANAANTGGAGTGCAACAACTGCTGGAGAGCACACATTCAAGTTCCGCTCACCGAGTGGTGCAGAGGATACTTGGACAGTAACAGTTGTTCCTCATCAAACTGTCAGCAGAATNGAATTGACTATCCTTGATGAATCCGTGCTACAGTTAGAGACATTCGATATTGAAGTAAGAACATTCGATGCTTGGGAGAATGAAATCCCGGTGCCACCTGAAACTCAAGTCAAGTTAACTGGTAGAATGACTGCTGAAGAAACCGAGAACGGTAAATGGACAATCACAACCTTAGATGCAGAAGAGCAAACTGTGATGATTGCTGTTCACAATAAAGAAGTGTCAGACACAATTGTTGTGGAAGGTACTTTCATGGGATTCTTTGAAGCAGGAGGAACTTTGTATTACGCAGGAGGAATCTTAGCAATCTTAGTTGTAATCGTATTGCTGGTAGTGATTGTAATGGTACTGCGCTCAGGAGGGGCTGATTACGATGACGATGACGATGATGATGATGACTATGAGTACGAAGAGGAAGCAACCTATTCTCCTGCAGCTGCTGGACCTAGTGGACCACCGGTGGCAGCAGGTGGTCAAGAAGATTGGATGAGTGATTATCGCGTCGATGATGATAACGTTGAGTGGGGAGAGGATGAGAACGGAACCTGGTGGTACCGTGACCCTGGAACTACTGAATGGAATGAATGGGCGGACTGAACGAAACCTAAACAACGGTAGAGATGAATGGGGTAAAAGGGGATTAATGTGAGAAAGACTATTCTTTCCTTGCTAGTTAGTCTGTTGCTCGTTCAGTTTGCTTCACCGGTTTTGGCATCAACTCCCGCAAGTATTGACATTGATTCACATCAGCAGTCAGTCAGTGCAGACCAAGCTATTCGATTTACCGCTGTAGTGAAGGATAGTTCAGGAAGCCCAATCAACGAGCCTATTACTTGGTCTGCGAGTTCAGGAACTATCGATTCGGATGGACTTTTCACACCNGGTGCTGTTGGTCAAACCATAATCACTGCTACAAGCGGGAGCGTAAATTCTACCACTTCAGTTCAAGTCACTACAGGATGGCCTGTAGGAATACAATCCGGATTTAATGTAACCGAAGTCAGCATTGATGATTCAGTTCAACTCAATGCAACATTAGTAGATCGTGCAGGTAATCCAGTTACAGGTGATTTGACATGGAGATGTCAAAACGGAGATATCGATTACACAAACATGACTTGGCAGCCTGATGAAATTGGTAGTGCCATCATGAGAATCATATATCTCGAATTGGAAATCCAAGTTACCTTCAATGTGACCCCCGGTAGCCCTAGTACACTCGAAATTCCATTCGGATTGACTGTACAGAGTGGCAATACGATCCACATCATACCTGTAGCCAAGGATAGTTGGGGTAATGAAGTAGGGCTTTCAAAGGCAGGAGATTTAACATGGGTTTCTGAAAATGGTTCGATTTCGCCAACTGGGGTTTATTTCGGAGGAGCACCGGGCGTTTGGAATATCAGCGTCAATAGCTCATCGGGAGCACATGGGAGTGGAGTAATCCGTGTTCTACCTGCCCAAGCAACCGGATTAGATATCGAAATGGATGTTGCTCAAGCAAGGACCGGTTCTCCAGTAAATCTATCCGCTATCAGAACTGATGTCCTTGGCAATTCAGGCGAAATCCTCCTTCCGCTTTCTAACTGGACTGTTCCAACAGGTTCTCTTTCCATGGATGGAAATTCAGTGGTTTGGATTCCATCGAAGATAGGAGATTGGACTATTGGTGTTAGTGACCAGGGATTTTCTGCGACTTTACAGGTTAACGTAATTCAGGGAGAGATAATAGGAATTGATGTCCTAATGTCTGAAGAGATTCTAAGGTCTGGTGAATTAATTGTAGCCTCAATTTCAGCATTTGATGCTGCAGGAAATCAGCGTGCGGTTGATGGCGCTTGGAACATCGATAGTGAATTATCTGCCGTGGACCAAGGAGATTGGATGCAACTTAGACCNGGACCAATAGGAAATTTCACGATTTCGGCTACCTGGTTCGACAATGAAACACAATTGGTACACGAAGTTGAGTCTTTAGTTCAAGTGACATCTGGCGAACTAGCTAGGATTGTTCTTCCCGAAAGTGGCACAAGAGTACCATCAGATGGAGTATTGGAATTGCAACCTATTTTCGAAGATGAATATGGTAACGTTATCGATGAAGTATTGGTAACATGGGTTGTCGATGATATTGACATGACTATGGAAATTCGTCTTGCAGAAAACCGCTGGGCTCCTTCTAGTATTGGGATGCACGAAATCCGAGCGATGGCACAGGGGGTTTTCGCCATCACGGATGTCGAGGTTGTTGCAGGAACAGCACGACATATCTCCACCGACTATGATGAAGGATTTGAAGTGGCAAGCGCAGAGGGTGTTGAGATAACGATATCCACATTGGATGTACACGGCAATGTTGCTCTGGCCTCCGATATCGAATTTGAGTTTGAGGACCCTGAAGGAATTGTTTCACCTTCCTCGAAAGGAGAAGGATACTGGGTAGTAACTGGAGGTTTGGCGGGAGAATGGAACCTGCGACTGACTACAGGTTCAGCAACCCAAGACATCGCTGTTACAGTCACACCGGGTCAAGCAGTTAGGTTACTCGCCGAAATTCCTGAGCAAAATCCAGAGGAAGGCGGTAGCATGATTATGAGAGTTTATGCTATTGACCAAGCAGGAAATCGAATTGAAGTTCCTCCTGAAGATGTCACGATCAAATGCACCACTGGTTCTGTCAAGCATTTAGCTGGAGATACGTATGAGGTATCAATCGAACAATCCGGTCAATCACAATCATGCAATGCTTACTGGAATGACTTAGTCGCACAACGCTTCTTTGACGTCGATGCTGTATTATTTGGTGGGGGATTAGGAGACTCAAATACAGCTCTGACGATGGTTTCGATAATCATATTCCTCTTCATTGCAATAATGGTAGTTCTGATTCGCAGATTGAAAGGTGAACAAGATGACGATGGATATTGGGATGATGATTATGACGAATATGAAGAAGACGATTCCATATCGGATGAAGCAGTTCCAGATGAAGTCGAAAGTGTACCCGCAGAAGTAAGTAGCGAACCTTCTAGCGCTGAAACCACGCCAGAGGATACTAGCGAATCAAAAGAAGACTTGCGTGCAAGATTGGCGGCAGAAGCAAAGCGAACTGGAATAATGCAGGCAGCTCCTGGTACAGAACAGGGTAAAACAGGATGGTACATTGATTCGGATGGTCAATTGACGTCATGGCTGGTTAGTGAATCAGGTGAATGGACCCGAATGTCCTGATCATTCTTCACTTGAGTCGGCTTTCAATGATTGATTGAATTGGTAATGCTTTTTCCCGTAAATGTAGTATGAAGATAGCCCGATGATGATTGCGCCTACTGCTCCAATAATCGCTTTCTCACCCATAATGAATACCAGGTAACCACCGGTAACAGTACCAATAATCTGAACCCATGGGAATAATGGAGATTTGAATGAAGGTTTGTACCAATCATGTTTTGGATTTTCACTTCTCAGGATTATAACGCTAACATTCAATGCCACGATTACCATAATTTGGAATCCAGACGCTAGTTTAGCAACATCCTTCACTGGAAGCGTCAAAATACTGATTGCCATTGCCACAGCAGTTAGAATAATCGCCCAGTGAGGAGTCTCGAATTTCTTATTTGTATCACACATTGCATCCGGTAACAAACTATCTTTTGCCATTCCAAATAGGAACCTAGATGCTGCTAGAAGACCAGACAATGCTCCCGAAATCATTGTCAACACTGCTAACAATGCTAGAACTAATCCAATGTTAGTAGATGCAACCGCATCAACAAAAGCGAAGATTGGGTCTTCTCTAGGTGAGCCATCTGAGTTTAGCCACCATTCTCCATCGACAGCTGCCATCATAATGAAAGTAACAACGACGTATAGCAGAGTGATTAGTAGTAGGGATATCAGCATACCTTTGGGAAGATTTTTTTCCGGTTCTTTGACCTCTCCTCCAATCGCTCCTGCCTTGTAGATACCTGCATAAGCAACGAATACGAGTGCAGCCGCTTCAGCAACCAAGATTGGGTCGCTTCTTGAAGTGTCTATTGCGCCATCCATTGGACGTGAGAAATCGAAGTTCCCGTCAAACAACTGAATTATACAAATTATCAGTATCAGTGCGGTAGTTAATGCTAGGATTGGAGTTTGGAATGCTTTTACTTTCTTTATTCCCAAAATGTTGAGAATAGTAATCAAGACCAAGGCTACCATAATGGTAACAGTTACATTTGTTGAAACATCAAGATGGTTTGTTACAGCATACATGTAGGCTGAAAATCCGATAAGTGCAAAGGCTGATTTTAACAAGAAAGATGCCCATAATCCCAATCCACTAATCGTACCCACTAATGGGCCAAAGGAGCGCTCTACGTACACGTATGCTCCACCGTTATCTGGCATTGCAGAGGCTAATTCAGACTTAGAAATGGTTCCTGGGAGGAAGACAATTCCTGCAATTAGGAATGCCAACCAAATACCAGGCCCCATAACCGCGGCAGCAAATGACGGTAGAACGAAAAGTCCTGAACCAATGCTTGCTGCAACTGTTACAATGATAACACCGATCAAACTGAGTGAACGCTCAATTTGGTATTTGACATCTGATACAACTCCAGAGATATCACCTTTCAGTAACTTACCAGTAGTTGATTTTATGTCCATAGAAAATCCTCCGNAAATTTCCGTTTTACGACAGATAACTCACTGTTATCTCCGGCCAAGTGACAATAGTGCTTATTGTTTATCACCTATTTCCGAAGGACATCCCCGAAAAACGGAAATCATGCTTTAGCGATGACTTTCATTTCCACAGCAATCGGTGTAGGTAAGGCCCTAATCGCAAGTGTTGTTCGTGTGGGACCTACTTTACCGAGTGTTTCAGCCCAAACTTCATTGTACCCTGAAAAATCACGGTCCATATCAACCAAGAAAGAGGTCACGTCGATCACCTTGTCCAAAGACGAACCTGCCTCTTCGAGTATTCTTGCTATGTTGTCTACCACTGCTCTGGTTTGAGCTTTAATATCATAATTCAAAGGGTTACCATTTGAATCTTTGATAGGTCCTCCCGGTATCGAATTGTCTCCTGGTTGGCGTGGNCCGACTCCGGATAGGTAAATCAGGTCGCCTTCTCTTCTAGCGTGTGGATAAGCACCGACTGGTTTGGGTGCTTTGCTNGTATTCACTGCGTTTACACCATCAACAGGGTCATACAATGTAGGTCCAGAATTGGTTGGCGAGCTAGATTCTGCATTTTTATCAGAATCGAGAACATTTCTGTCCCCGCCATAAAATTCGACATCGTCCTCATCGTACTCCTTGTCTCCTGTACCATTTGATTCAGGATTTAGAACGACAACTGCTGCACCTGCGCCGTGTATCGGCTCGTATGCCAATACTTCTCCGGTTAGGTCATTGCGATTATCATTCATTGCAGAAAGCCACCACATCGGTTTGAATGCAACGACTTTCTTGACTCGAATCTGGTCGTGAATAGTGCGGCTCAACTGCCCGACGTCTTCGAGTCGACCCTCTAATAGGAACTCCAGTATCTTACGATTCCATTCGTCATCTTTCAGTGAGTGAATCCTATCTTCATGTGGCTCAATTGGTTCGGTGAACATTCTGTTTGATAGTGACATCACAGAAACCGCTACTGCTTTCTTTCCTTGAGCCTTTACAACATCCATACATGCTTTTGCTAAGACAGTTGTCTCTGCTCTGTTAGAGTAGACATTCGTAGAACAGATTACAGCTGGTATTCGGTTGTCAGGATTCAGTAATTCTAAGGCAACAACTGAACCTACATCGACAGGGAAACCATGATATGAAACGGTTCTAGATTCAAGACCTCTGTTGATGTTTGCTTGGTTCCAAGCCTCCGCAAATTCTGTATCGATCCGCAGTGAATAGTGAATACTTCCTAAATCATGGAAATCAGCATCGACCATCACCCACTCAGGATTTGGGTCCGCTTGTATTTGATGCCCAATTACACTAGGCCATAGAGTAGAATAGACGATAATCAAATCAGCATCGCTCTCTTCAATTTGCTTACGTGCTTCATCATAAGCATCACGAATACGTTGCCAGCCTTCATTCTTTTCAGGACATAGTACTGGATGTGGATGTGCTGGCACAATCAGTGATTTGACAATTTCACCACTCATTCAAGCACCCCAGTTTCGACATGGCCATTCCACGATTGCGTTTCCTGTTCCAATAATAGTACCATAGCCGTGTAAGATAGCAGGCTCACTTGGAGTCCCCATTGCAGACAATAACCAAGTTAGCGCACCTCCATCTGTCTCAGCAATCGCTTGCTCACAAAATTCAGGCATTTCATTGATTATTTGCTGAGACTTGCCTTCACGCATCATCTCGATCATGCGCATGTCCCACAGGTGCATTGCATGGCTAGTTATGTGCTCTTTGCTCATGTCTTCAGGTGGATTAGTTTCTGTTACGAAGTGGCGATGTGAAAGAGAATTACTCGCAATCAGTAGACACTTCTTTCCGCTTTCCTCAATCGCTTTAGCAGTGGACTTACCAAGTTCAATCATCATTTCTTGCATGACTTCCACAGAGTAATACGACAAACTACGGTTTGATGAAATTGAAACAATTGGCTTATCCCACTCAGGCCTAACCATATGACAAGAAACAATTGTGCCATAATCGACTCTAAAATCAGGGTTAGTCATCATCTTGACAGACATTCCTTCTGATTTTGCCTGGTCATGAATAGACTTAGCTAATTCTACATCTATTGTTAAATCATAATTGAAACGAAACAAGTTAGGGAATACAGGGTCAACACTCTTAGAAGAGCATTTCTCCACACCAATGAAATGGGTACCAACATAGGTTTGCCAGTGCGGCGACAATATTACGATGACATCGTAATCGACATCCTTCAATGAGTCACGCAGGCGTTCATAGCCCCATCTGAGTTGCTCCCAGCCACCTTCGGATACTGGTTCATTTTGCTCTGGGTTCTCTGCATAAACCAAATGCGGCGGATGCGGTGCAAGGCAACCTGCAACAATTTCTCCCTTCGCCATAACACGACCACAAGGTTCCGCATCTTCTATTCATCGGCGACGCTTGGGCCGTAACATGGGAGATAAGCCCGACATGAAGTTGCGGCACGTAGTATGGCCTTCTCTATTCGCTATTGGCCTTGTTTTTGTCAGTGTTGTAGCATTGGATGAGAATAAATTTCCACCTATGATTATCGCACTAATTGCTGCAGTCCTTACCGCTCCACTGCTAGCCAAAATAACCAAGGCAGGAGACATGAAGGAACACGCATTTGGAGTAGCAGTAGTCTGTGTTCCAATGTCAGTAGCATGGATCATCGGCCCGAATTATTTCAACATCGCAATCCCATTTTTGATATGGATTTGGCAGTGTGCTTCTTGGTCAAAGAAGAATCATCCTCCTTTTAGATATGGCATCTGGCATGGATTCGGGATTGCGTCCTGTATCCTACCCGGTGCTATGTTAGTTGCAAACCTAGTCTAGTAAGATTCCTCTTCGTTGGGGAAATCTCCACCACGGACATCTTCGCAGTATTGCTCAACTGCGCCTGTGATTTGACTTTCAAGGTCGAGATACCTCCTTAGGAATCTTGGACTGAAATCAGTTGTTATTCCCAACATGTCGTGTAGAACCAAGACTTGACCATCGCAATCCTGTCCTGCACCAATACCAATGGTAGGGATCGATAAAGCATCGCTCACTTGCTTGGCAAGATGAGCAGGTATCTTTTCGAGGACTATTGCAAAACATCCAGCTTCTTCCAACAATTTGGCATCAGCAATCAACTTCGCAGCCTCTTCCTCTTCCTTGGCACGAACTGTGTATGTACCAAATTTGTAAATCGATTGAGGGGTTAGTCCTAGGTGGCCCATTACTGGAATTCCTGCTGTCAATATCCTCTGAATACTTTCAACAATTTCAGCACCGCCTTCCAACTTGACTGCATGACCGCCTGATTCTTTCATGATACGGATTGCACTCTCTAATGCAATCGCAGAGTTTCCTTGGTAAGTTCCAAACGGCATATCTACGACGATAAGTGCCCTATCTACCGCTCTCTCGACACACTGCGCATGGTAAATCATGTGCTCAAGACTCATTGGTACAGTAGTGTCCCTTCCGGCCATTACGTTAGATGCCGAATCTCCAACTAATATTACGTCAACTCCACCTCTGTCCACCAACTTGGCTAGACTGAAATCATAGGCTGTCAGCATAGTGATTTTCTCGCCGGCTCTCTTCATTTCCTGAAGAGTGTGAGTTGTCACTTTGCGAGCGTTTGCGTGCACTGACATGAGTTTGCCTCCGACACTGCGACAGGTATCTCTGCCTTCAATCTTCCATCACGCAGATATTGACCGCTTCTGAGAAAAATCCGAGCGACCACATTCCACCTTCTCGGCCAACTCCGCTGTCTTTGACGCCTCCGAACGGAACTCGTAAATCTCTGTGCAGCCAGGTATTGACCCAAACCATTCCCGAATCTATTTGCTCAGCAACTTCTCGTCCTCTTCCCTTTGACCACACGCTACCTGCCAGACCATATTTAGTGCAGTTTGCCATCTTGATAGCCTCTTCATCCGATTCAAATTTGTGAACTGTAACTACCGGTCCAAATATCTCTTCAGTAGCAGTTCTAGATTCATGTGAAAGTCCAGATATCACAGTAGGTTCTATCCAAGCACCCTGCTTGTCTGGAACATTTCCACCGCTCAAGATGGTGCCACCTTCTTGCTTCGCCAAGTCGATGTATGAGAGGACCTTTGAGCGGTGCTCATCACTAATCACTGGTCCGATTTCAAAACTCTTCAGTTCTTCCAGATATCTCTCCATAAATTCATCATAGATTGATGAGTGAACCAATACTCGTGAACCGCACAAGCAGATTTGACCAGAGTTGAGGAATGAAGCGCGTAAGACACCGGGGACTGCGATGTCTAAATCGGCGTCATCTAGAACTAGTGAAGCATTCTTACCTCCCAGTTCAAGACTCAATTTCTTGAACATAGGAGCTGCAGTTGCTGCTACAATCTTACCCGTGGAGGTCCCGCCTGTGAAAGAAATAGCCCTAATTTCTGGGTGCTCTACAATCGCCTGACCAACTTCTGGCCCATAGCCATGAACAATGTTCAAAACCCCTTCAGGAAGGCCGATTTGTGCGCATATTTTCGCTAAAAAATGGGCGGTCAAAGGGGTGATTTCACTTGGCTTAGCAATGATGGCATTACCCATCAACAACGCCGGAGCAATTTTCCAAGATAGTAAATACAGTGGAAGATTCCAGGGGGAAATCAATCCAACAACTCCAATTGGTTTTCTAACAACATAATTGGTTGCATCAGACATCTGGAAAGTTTGTGATTCCATCTTGCGTCCAAAATCAGCAAAGAATCTGAAATTGTTAACCGACCTATTTGCATCTACGTTCAGAGCAACATGATGCGGTTTACCTGTGTCCATAGATTCTAATCGAGCAATTTCCTCGATTTGGTTCTCAAGTTCATCAGCAATTTTGTCTAGCCAATCACATCGCTGCTCAATGCTTAGCGCACCCCATTCTGGCTGTGCTGACTTAGCTGCCTCGACTGCATCATCAACATTTTGAGTTCGAGGTACCTTTGCGACAATCGAGAAATCAAGAGGAGAAATATCATCAAAATCCTCACTGAGCGTTACGAATTTACCTCCAATATAATTCTCAACTTGGATCATGCATCCACCTCGTAATGCCATCGATCACGGTCAGGGTCCCACTCATCCCAAGTCGGGATTGTCTTCANNANATCATGCAANGAATCNGGCACTATACCTGGAACAATAAACGCCTTNTGNCGGTNTAGAGGATATGGATTTCTCANTTCNATACCTAAGCANCCNAGTATTGCCCTNGCNACNTACCANGTNGCNTGNGAGTTCCAACCNTGAGCNATTTTTACAACAATNCCCAANCCATTNGGATAATCAGGATGCTCAATCGCCATTCCNAGNAGGCCNTCTGCNCCTTCNTTTGCNATGACTTTNCCNTTGCCNATTTTCANNATTGTNGANTCTAATCTGTTGAANCCACCAACNAAATCGGGATNNTTNCACATNGCTTCCCAAATCCAATCTGAATCTTTATCNTGNACTAAGCCAGCGTAAATCTTGGCNAGTTCAGCNACTGTNTTGGAAACAGTAGGCAATCCACACCCNTCTTTNGCGATTCTTTGAGGATTCCAATCTTTACCTAGGAATCTTCTCAGTTGCTCCATGTATGCCTCAAACACTTCGTGGGTAGGAAGTGTGTATCCTGCACGATTCCATCCCTTTGCTCTACATCCTGCAAGAATTGCTGCGTGCTCNCCGCTACATGTGTGATACCAGCGTCTTGGCCTTCTGACTTGGCGGCCAAATTGAATCAGAGGAACGTCGACCGGAGTGAGCATTAGAGGCCACTCCGCTTCCGAAAGCAATGATTGAGCTGCAGCAACGTGTTCTGTATCTCCGTTATGGCTGGCTACTGATATCGCTTTTTGCTGCCAAGAGCAATATTCCAACTCCTTAGTGAAAGCTTTCAGCATGAATGGTTTCATCATCGACCTGCCATAACACAGAACATTTCCTCCGAATGAATGAATGACTTCATCTCCATGGCACCATGCAACAGCACCATGAATCGTGGTTTCAGAGACTCCATTTCTTCGATAATCAACCAATGGTTCCCACTCAACATCCCTTCCGGTTGGGATACCTTCGATGTCTTCGCCAAGAGGAGAATCNGGGTAAATTGCTGAACCCGGCTTACCAGGGGCAACAGCGGAGTTCTTGTCATGTCTCAAGTCCAATTTCTCACCCCAGTAGTGGAACCACTTCACTCCACCAAGCTTCCATATTGCGCACGACTCTTGCACTGTCGTGATTGAAGAAATCGAACCAACACATTAGTCGGTCTTCAGGATGGAACCTTTCCAGTACTTGCTTTGCTACTTCCTCAGGATTGCCAATGAGTGCATTGTCTGCAGCTCTTTCAACCTTTGAAGGNTCCAGAGTTCCTTCTAGTGCTTTCCAATATTCACCTAAAGCAAGACGTGCTTCATCGTGAGCCGCCAAAGACTGTTCTTCGGGAGAGAGTCCTTCCTCTGCATTTAGGAACACGAATGTGGTTCGAGGCATGTCTCTTCTTTGCCATTCTCCGCCATCCTTGTGGAATAATTTTCTCATCCTTTCATGTGTTGAATCAATGACCTCAGGCGAGGTTATTGAAAGGTTGAAAACCTTCACCGGCATGAACTTGTTTACGTACTCTTGTGCCCTTGGGTCATGTGTCCCTGCAACTAATTCCAATTGATTTCGAGGCCAGTTTTTCGGCACGATTGAGATTTCCTCAAACTGATATCTCCTGCCTATTTCTATCTCATCAGGCTGGCCACCTGCAGCATTTTGAACAGCATCCCAATCTTCATCGGAACGGAAATTCTCTCTTGACAATACTGTTGAACGTATGTCATNGGAACTAATGGTGTCTCCCCTCAATAGCCGAAGGAATATCTCGCTTGCTTCCATGAATATTTGTCCACGCAGTGCTGGCCAAGCAGCTTCTTCAACAGCGTTTCTAGGTGTGATTCCGTAAGGGCGAGCCATGAACTCGAATCTTCCNGCACTAAATCCAACGTGTAACTTACGATTTGANTCCATATGAGATAGGAATTGAACAGTGTTAGCCANTCTTTCCGCTTGAGCGATAGGGCCCCCGCTTGCTAGAATACTAACCACAGCAGAACCTACATCGATTCTCTTTGTTCTCCTAAACGATTCCATGGCTAACTGGGGGAAATCTGTGCAAAGGCCAACTTCTCCTTTCCAGTGAGGCACCACAGGTCTTGAGTTACTTTGCTGAGTTTGTGTAGACAAGTGGGCTTGTGCAATCCAAGCCACACCGAATCCTAAACGGTCTGCTGCTTCCAATTGCTCGTAGTAATTCGCAAACATTTCTGCTTCGCTTGGAGTGAATCCATTATGGTCTGGAGTTTGTGATATCGAGAAGAATATGTCGAACTCCATAGAATCCCTCTCCCTAAGGGAGAGGGCCTCGATGTATCAACATCACTGTTGTGCGGTTAGTTTTGAAATGCGTTCGCGCACAGGTTCAGGAACAATAGCACCTGCTTCCATGAATACCGTCATAATATCAGATAACTGAACCATTGCTTCATCCGGTTGATTTGAAATTTCAGCAAGGTCAGCAAGCCCCCATCTTGCGACCAAAATCCCGGATAACTCTTGCAATTCTGTAGCAATTTCCAAGGACTCAATCAAGAATGCTTGCGCCTGTTCTAACTCTCCCAGAGAAGAGTGTGAATGTGCCAAATCTGCCAGCGCCTCCATCCTCTCGAACTTCTCTGTTACCGGGATGATGTCCAACCTTTTTTGGAGATGGAGTTGGCTTTTCTCAAAGTCTCCTTCGGATTTAGCAATATGTGCTAGTAATGCATGTCCGTAGATCATACCTTCCAAATCATCCGCCTCTTCTCTCAATCTCATTGAGCGGTTAGCAAATAATCCTGCTTCATCACTACCTAGAGACATCAATGAAACGTGATGGAAGATACCTGCTGCGAGACCAGGAAGGCCGTCTTTTTCTGATTGAACTCCCAAGCCAATCAACTCATCTTTGCTAGCGCCTTGATGTTTCAGCAATTCGAATTGGCACCAACCTTGATCTTCAGGATTTTCAGAAACTTTCACTGCATGGTCCAGTAGTCTGCCAACTAGTGCATCTCTACCTAACTCGCGAGCAAGGTCTACCAAATGCAATGCCAAACTAGTGTTGATGGAATCAATCAGTTTACCATCGGCAAACATATCCATTAGTTCCTCAGCTTGAGCCTGATTCATTTCGGTCAATATACCACCTCAGATCGAGCGCATTCGGCCACCATCAACAGCGAGAGAAACACCCCGGATGCCGCCGGATATAGGCATGCAGAGGTAAGTGATTGCTGCTCCTGTTTCAAGTGGGTCAATCAGCCTATCAATTGGAACTTGAGACATCCATCCCTCGTGTATCTCTTCGATGCTTTTTCCAGTCTTGGAATTAATCGAAGATGCTAGAGAACCAAGACGGTCTGTATCTGTAAAGCCTGGCAGAACATTGTTGATTGTGATGCATGTTGGAAGTTCACGGGAAAGTGATTTTGCCCACGAGGCCATTGCTCCTCTCAATGTATTAGAAAGTCCAATGTTTGGAATTGGTTCTCTGACCGATGTTGAGATTATGTTGACAATTCTGCCCATCCCGACTTCTTCCATCAGTGGTACGACACCCCGCACCAGTGTATGGGATGCATGCAGATGTCTCTTGAATGGTGCTTCAAAATCTTCGATGTCATTGTCTAGCAGGGGGCCTCCTGGAGGACCTGCTGCATTGTTAATTAGGATGTGACATTCTTCAATTGAAGAAATAAATTTCCCAATTGCTTCTTGATCCTCTAAATCAAGGCTAATTCCCGTATGCCCTTCACCATCAAGAGTAGCAACTAAATCGTGTGGATTCCTACTAACTGCAGTAACTTTAGCACCAGCTTTAGCGAGCATCTTTGCTGTGGCTGCACCTATTCCTTTGGATGCTCCACACACAATTGCATGCTTTCCGATAAGCGCATTAGAGGAAAAGGGAAAGTCATCTCCTAGCCAGTCCATGTATACGCCAAGTAGCGCAGGGTATTGAACCTTACAACCAATCCCTAATGGTCTCAACTTGTGTTAACCAATCATCACTAGCAACATCAATGATTGAATAATGATCTCCTGGCAACCATACTTTCTGGACTTCGACGCCCTTAGCCTTCATTGCCCTAGCATACGATTCTGATTGTATCCAAGGTACGTCTTGGTCTGCCTTGCCGTGCATCAGTACAACGGAGGTCTTTGGAGGGTTATCAACCGGGTTTACTCGACGCCACAACTCTTCATTGCCCTCAGGAGCACAACCCATCCAACGACGAACTGCATCCCCACCATCAGACAATTTTGCATGATCTGCAGCAACAATATCTGCAATAGGTGCTTGTGCTATTGTTAGCCAAGGTTTTCTCTCAGCGACAGCTGACATCATCAATGCTAAATGACCTCCTGCAGAGTGACCCAAAATCATCGAGCGTACAATGTCTATGCCAGGTAGAAGCGCAAGTTGGCCCCAAGCCCTCATTACATCAGAAAGAGTGTCCATCCAGACACCTTCATCTCCATCTTCCCAACCTTTGAATTCAATATTCCATGCAGCGATACCCTGTTCTGCCAAATCTTCAGCGATTGGAGCCATCAAATCAAGAGTGAATTTCTTTCTCCAGAAACCTCCGTGTATTAGCATTACACATGGGATTCCCTCGTCCTTTTGGTACGGAGATGGTTCATCCGGCATGTACAAATCAGCAAACTGCCAATCTTCAGCACCCCACTGCATGCGGTCTACTGCCAATTTTACCAACTCAAGGTGTAACTCTACTGCGGTCTCTTGGGAAGAGAACTGTTTCACGAACATTCCGGGAACCGGTCAGTACCATCAGTAAACGTGCTACTCCCAATCCCCATCCTGCGTGAGGTGGAGCTCCATAGCGGAAACCATCTGTGTAGAATGTGAAATCCGCAGGGTCCAATTCCATGTTTCTCAAGTTCTGTTCTAGAACGTCAACATTGTGTTCTCTCTGTCCACCACTCGTCATTTCGTCTCTACCATAATTCAGATCAAATCCTCTAGACAATTGCTCGCCAGTTGAGCCAAGTTCCCCAGGCACATGATGAATGTAGAATGGTTTCATCGACATTGGCCAACGAGGCAGGAAGTGGAATCCGGGATACTTCGCCGCAATAATGTCACAATGGGATGACTCGATGTCATCCCCCCAGGTGATTTCAACACCCGCATCTTGAATCATTTTGATAGCGTCGCAATACTCAATCCTTGGGAAGGGCAGGCTGGGGACTTCCACAGAAATTGGTTCGTCTCCTTGACTCGCTCGGTATTCGTTGATGATGGCGATTTGGTCTTGGTCATTTTCTGCAACCGTCTTCCAGATATGATGAATCATTCTTTCTTGAACACACATGACATCATCATCATTCATCCATGCTCCTTCAATATCGAAAGAAATGAATTCGTTCAGGTGTCTGTAAGTATCGTGCTTCTCAGCACGGAATGCAGGACCGATTTCGAATACCCTTTCCATTCCTCCAAGAACAGTCAACTGCTTGTACAATTGTGGACTCTGGGATAGGAATGCAGGAGTATCGAAATACATCATTGGGAATAAATTGGTTCCACCTTCTGATGCAGATGCAATGATTTTTGGAGAGTTGATTTCCTTAAATCCTTCAGTAATTAGATGCTCTCTACCATACTGTAGAACTTTTGCTCTTAGAGTGAACATTGCGTTAACGTGTGCCCTTCTCAAATCCAAAAATCGGTTGTCGAGACGAGTATCAAGACCGATAGAAACAGTGTCTGTCACTCCCAGAGGCAGGGGAGTTTCTGCCTGTGCAAGAACTACAAATTTGGATGCTACCACTTCGTAGGAAGGTGGTGGAACTGGTTCTCCTTCAGCAACCTTAGGTGGGCGCTTTTGAGCTACTTCACCCACAATCTGGACTGTAGATTCGCGAGAAAGACCCTGTGCTGTAGCTAATTCATCATCGCTGATTCCACCTTGCTTCAAGAAAACCTGAACTTTGCCAGTTCCATCTCTAACATCCATGAAACAGATTTTGCCTTTGCCGCGGTTTGCTTCCATGTAGCCACAAATGGTTACTTCACTACCTACAAGGCTTGCTCCATCGCTCTGAATTTGTCCGAGAGTGTGTGTTCGAAAAGCGGTTGGATGCCAAACTGTGTCTTGCGCCATGTATGAGGGCGTGACACTTTCGGACATGAAGTCATCGCTGTCCAAAACATGGATTCGATAGACCAAAGGCGATAGCAAATGTACTTGATTTGCTACGACTAATTTACTTCAGCACCGCCGCAGGCGGTCGCTTTGGTAGAACTCTGGGCATCATGGTGAGCCCCTTGGAAGAAACTCGTCTAGGCAAAAATCGATTCCCTTCAGAACCGATTCGTGTCGGCCCTTAGGGCCGATTGGATGAAAAGTCAGTATTGAGTCGCAATAACCATGTCGCGCAGAGTAGATGCACTCATTTTGGTCATGATTATGGCTCTCGCACCATTGGTTCCAATGGCCAGTGCTCATCCTAGCATCACACTTTCAACCGATGTTAATCATGTGATTTTGTCGCCTGGTGAAGCGACAAACATCACTTTGACCATCAATAACAATGGTTCATCGATTGAAACATACTCAATCTCAGTTTCCGGTTTTGATTCGGTTTGGGAAGTCATTCCTGCCGATTCAAATGTAAGTGGAGTGATCCCTACGCTCAGCGCTACAACCGATATAGCAATCAGACTATCCACCACAGCACTGCCAAGTAATTCAGGCACTCTCACGATTACAGTGACTGAACCAGATGCAAATATTTCCAGCACAATTGGAGTTCAACTATCCGTCTTACCACAGTACTTGCCTGCAATTGATACCT
>PBXT01000066.1 GCA_002727695.1 Methanobacteriota archaeon
TGAAAGTGAAATTGAAACCAGTTTCACAATAATGCGAAGGTTTGATAATCTTCTAAGTCTAATTATAACATGAGAATGATGGTAATAACTGCTCCACTTATTCATGAGTTACTAAGAAAGAAAAGATGTGCTAAAGGTGCTTGCCGACCAAAAAGGACAAGCTACCTATGGGCGAGAATGGTTAGGTCAGAAGAGGAAGACCGAACCCCTGTAATCGAAGGTTGAGACTATTCTTCTTCCAACTCTTGATTCATTAGGGCGAATTGCCCCCCTAATACGATTAGCAGAAATATGCCGAATAAACTAGGTCTTGGGAATGCCAATTCCACTCCAAAAGCAATTATTAAACCGATTTCCATTATTACAACTCCAGCAATAGAGCATACTAGAGCAATCAATGATGTGTGCCATCGATATTGGTAAGATCGGTATACCATTTGCATACTAACTTCGAGTTTTCCGGCGTCGGACATGTGGTGCACGTATCTGAACACAAGATGCGTGATTTGTGAAACAATAGCTACAATTGCAAGAAGCATGAAAATAATTCCGAAGATTGCCAGAACAGAATCTCCATCATCTCCAAATAAGCTGAACCAACCGGTACTTGCACTGAATCCGAACACAGACGCCTTCATCCCAAATGGACTTGCATCTAGGAAACCTCCAACAGTTAACCATCCCGAGAACATTCCAATAAACAACATCAATCCGCCAGCGGCGTGAAGTGCATGTGAGCCTAATTTGACACCACTCATCGGTTTAGAATTGCTTACAGTCTTCGCCTTAGATCTTGCCTTGGGCTTCTCACCCCATTCGAATTCTCCATCACAATGCGGGCAAGTAAACTCTCCATACGCATCGTCATCGAGTTCAATTTCCTCCTCACAATGAGGGCATAGTATTTCCACCATGTAAAAAACTACAGATGGGGAGTGTAAAGAATATTTTCCCGTCAGAGAAATTATTTCAAAGCTCATTTGGAACTGGAGTTTGGTCCATGTGAAGGAACGCATATACAGCCCACCAAGTTACAATGTCCCATGAATGGACAAGATTGTTGATTCCTGTCGAATCATCTGTTCCCATATAATCGATCATGGTCTCCATTGTGTCACATTCACGATGATAGCATGGGTATCCATCTACCAACCCGTTCCATCCTAAGGTAGCAACTCCGATGTTTTGGAACGAATCGTGATCACTTCTTGCAGTTGGGGATTCGTAAATTGCCACCGTATCTTCGTAAATATCTCCCCATAGCGGGCTTTCTCCATCTTCGAGCCATGCTTCTCTCCCGCGCTCGATTTCATAGCCAAGATCTAGTGCATCAGCACCAATCCATTCTGCCAGATAATACATACCTGGTTGGTCTATGACATCTCCAGTTCCATCCGGCCCCAAATAAACCGATAAGGCGTAATCGCCAGGGTAATTGACTCCAGCCATGTCTAAATTGAGATAGTTGCTTACTGTAATTCCGTCTGGCAAGTCGTTTGCAAATGAGCGTGAACCCCACAAACCTTCTTCTTCAGAAGACCATAAACAGAAAACCATTGTTCTCCTTGCATCGAATTCAGCAAGGACCTTTGCAGTGCTCAAAACCATACTTGAGCCAGCCGCATTATCGTATGCGCCATGTCTGGTTCCGTAACCTGGAATGCCTTGTTCGGCACCGGGCGTGTAAGCAATAGGAGGGGCAATGTCAAAGTGCGCTCCAAAGATTAACCATTCATCTGGATATACCGAACCGTCTTTGTATCCACAAATATTCACTGCCCAAGCAGTATTCCATTGGAATCTATGTACTTCTACTCGGTCTAATCCATACCCTTGCATTACTCCTTCAAAGTAGGTTATCGCGTGCTCATAAGATGGGTTTGCATTTCCAATCCATCGGTCTAGATATCCTACAGCGCCATCCGGTCCGCAAGTTGCACAGGGAGTATCATCTGCAATGAAATCAACCCATTCGTATACGTCCCGGCCATTCACCCAACCACCGCTAGCGCCAACACCATCGGCTTCCGTTAAGTCAGCTCTCTGGTTGCGAATTGTTTCAAGCGATTTGATGATAACATCTCCTCCGCTTTGGTTGGCAGGAACAATCCATTTCCATTGTCCACCAGCATCTTCGTTTTCAGCCGCCATTATTGCTGCCGAACCTTCAGTTTGACCATCAGCCCAAGCCGCCCACGAAACATCAGGTGCACGAATTGGCCAATTTTCTCGTCCATAGTCTCCAATTAGGAATATGACATCCGAATTTCTTGGTGGGAATAAGACATTCATCGACACAGATTCTCCGTCTTTGAGGTCAAAGACAGTTCCATTTTGAGCTCTCATCGAACCCGGATCTTGAACAAAATACGGGACAAACACGCTCATTGCAGTGTCCGCTTTCAATGTAACAACGGACCATTCACCGCCAGGAAGAACAGATGGTGACACTTTCAAACTATCATCCGAAATTTCCTTCGGAGGATTATCTTCTCCGAAACATCCTGATAGAGATGCAAGGCACATCACTGTGACCATCATCAGGGCACGTGCAACATCCATATTGTGGCCGATAACATCCCTATTGTTGAATGATATGGTTAGAATCTCATTTCCGTTGTGTGGAATACACTTTCCGCTAACAGGATAAGGGTTATACACAGACCATCGGCCCGATTAATCGATGGCGACCGTTCGGTTGGACCAAAAATCTCGGGCGCTGGTCAGGGCAATTCCTGATTCATATCCCGAAGCCTTGGCCAACTTTTTCGGGTCAGGTCCAACAGATATTGATCTTGCTAAGGTGCACCATGCTGCTTATGTCGAGGCCCTTTCTTCGAACGGAGTAGAAGTAACTGTATTGGATGCAGACCACGCTCATCCTGACTGTATTTTCGTTGAGGATCAAGCAGTAGTTATCGATGGGCACGTCCTTCTTCCAGTTCCAGGTCACGAATCTAGAAGAGGGGAGCAACCTCCGATTGCGGACTTCCTTTCCGATGAATTGCAAGGACATCAAATTTGCAAGATGGAGCCTCCTGCAATGATGGATGGCGGAGACATTCTTCGTTTAGGCAATCTATTCTTCGTAGGGCGCTCTACTAGAACAAACGACGCAGGTATTGAGGAACTTAGGGACCTTCTTGACCATCTTGGACACGAATTGAGAGTGGTAGATATTCCCTCTAGTGCACTACATTTGACAAGCGTATCTTCTACACCCTCAGACCAAATAATTCTGGCTCCTGAAGGCTACCTTGCTCCTGAATCATTTGGTGAGATGCCAGAAGGATGTGAAGTAATTATGATGCCGGAAGAGGAAGTTTACGGATGTAACACAATCGGACTTCCTGGCAAGAAGGTAATCATAGCTGATGGATATCCAACAGTGAAGAAGGCACTCGAGGATAGAGGATTCGAGTGCATAGTCTTGGATATGGGGCAGATTAGAGCTGCAGATGGCTCCTTAACTTGCTGTTCAATTTTCTACTGATTTACACCAAGCGTTTTGATATACACGCGTTAGGTGGCGAAGTTGCTGCAGGGGTTGCCAAGCTTGGTCAACGGCGCTGGGATGAGGTCCCAGTCTCTATGAGTTCGCAGGTTCAAATCCTGCCCTCTGCACCACTCCTGCAAACATTACGTGCTTAAACCGTGTACTTTGGTTAGGCCCGAAGGTCGGTTCTTGCTGTGTTGAAAACTGTACGCCCACGGGACGTAATTTTGTGTTGCCAAACAACATCCTTTGGATTGAATGCCCTGAGCATTTGCTCCCTACTCCAATGTCTTCGAGCGTCCATTTCATTCATGTGTAAACCCCATTGAGTCCAGCGATTTTCCGCTCGCGAGGCTTGTAGAACTATAACAGGCTTGAATGTACCAAANTCTTGGGTGATNGAAGTCCACTCAATACCACTGTACCTGTCCTCAAGACCTTGGTGAAGGTCTCCTACAATTTCATAACCAACTCCAGAATTAGGATCGAGAGTTTCAACATGTCCGGGGAATAATGCATCTAGGCGGGAGAAATCTTCAGGACCCATGCCGGCTGAAATTAACAAAGTATCATGGCCACTAGGGCCCAGCCCAGTGTGGAGGTCAATAGCCCATATTCGATTGACAGACTCAAGTTTATTGTCTAACCAATTCAGTAGTAATTCTGGCCCTGGTTGAAGACAATCTCCACCGTACTGGATTGCCTTTGGATATTCGTACTGTCCTTCCGCAACACATTGTTTTAGATTATTGAACCCGTACTTCCGAATCAGATTGAGCGCTTTTAATTTGAACCATCTTTCTTTTTGTGGAGGAGGCGATTCGGGATTTATGAATTCACGAATTGTCTCATATCCAACAGGGACCCCCTCGTATTTTTGATCCCGTTTCAGGAAATTTCGATTCAAATCCACGTTGTTTTCATTGAATCTTCTCCACCAAGCCATACCGTAAGGATTGATTGCGTGCACGAAAATAATTGCATGGTCTTTGAAAGAATCCTCTTTACACAAATCATCCATTACTGCCAATTGGATTGCGCTTCCAGGGTAACCCTCCACTCCGTGAACCCCGCTAGTTGAAAGCAAAACCTTGCCGGATTGAAGCGATCCAACTATTGCAACATCGATGCAAAGCGGCTCACCATCGGGCCCAGTCATCCCAATCTCTAATCTTTCATTTTCCACCTTGTGACCAGCTTCACGCAATTCATCACAAGCGATTAGGAATCTACCGGCGGCTTCAGCGTAAGAATTAGCAAACCAAAATCCCCCTTCCATAGTTTATGCAGTCGCAATTCACATTTGAACACTACCGAACTATCAAGAATCACAACCCCCTAAGGAAACCGATGCCGAAGGAACTGGTTGCAGCCGATATTCGAGTTGCAAAGACTCTGCCTTCGAAATTCTACTACGAACAGGAGATTTTCAATTTCCTCAAACCTATCTTCAACAATTGGCAATTTGCCACCCATGATTCTGAAATGAAAACAAATTCAATCATTCCTTTGGACCACATAGAGGCAATAACAGGCGAGCCAATAATCATTGCAAGCGGCGAGAAAACACAGTGCTTGTCTAATATTTGCACACACCGAGGTATGCGTTTAGCCTTGCAACCATGTACAAAATCAATCCTCCAATGCGAATATCATGGCCGCACATTTGACTTGAATGGAAAGATGAAACATATGCCAGAGTTTGAACAAGCGATAGGCTTCCCTAGCGAATCCGACAACTTACGCAACTTCCCAATGCACAGTTGGAATGGGATTAATTTTGTATCTCAAGAAGGCGAACTAGAATTGCCTTGGACAGAAATTGGAAACCGGTTTGATTTTCTAGATATCGAATCATTTGTCCACGACTCATCTCGCGACCGAGACCATTCGATTAATGCAAATTGGATGCTTTATGTTGACAACTATCTCGAAGGCTTCCACATTCCATTTGTCCATCCAGAATTGAATCAAGCATTGGACTACTCGGGGTATTCAACGGAAGTTTTCGAGGGCGGAGTATTACAAATCGGAAAAGCATCGAAAGGGGATATGAAGTTTAATTTGCCGAAAGACCACCCGGATTATGGCCAAGATATTGCCGCATATTATTTGTGGCTATTTCCTAATATGATGTTCAATTTTTATCCATGGGGACTTTCTGTCAACATCGTAATTCCAGTCTCTCCTGAAAAGACAAGGGTTCTGTACAGGGGCTATGTAAAAGACGACACGCTAGCGCAAAAAGGAGCTGGCTCCATTTTAGATACAGTTGAAATCCAAGACCAGAACATCATTGAGCAGGTGCACAAGTCAATGCGCTCCAAAGCATATGATAGAGGAAGGTACTCTCCTACTAGAGAACAAGGAGTACATCATTTCCACAGAATTATTTCAAAAATTTATGAGAAAAACCGGTGATAATATGGAAGATACGCCTTTGCTAACTATGACCAAATCTCGTATCGTAGGCGAGCAACCAGAGATCTCAGACGAATCAAAAGCGCTTCTAGGCACACTTTCTGGTCTTTGCTCATTCCATTCTTGCGAAGATTTAGCCAGCTTCTTGTTCACCGATATGTTCAGGCAATTAGTCGGTGAGGGAGAGCCATGGATTATTTTTGAAATCGGTGTCTACAAAGATCATACCAAAACGATAGAATCAATCCCTGTTCATGATGGAATAACTCTTGCCGATGGAGCGATGACGGGAGGCATTCCTGGAAATCTTACAGTAGTGAAATCCCAAGATGAATGTTCTGAAACTCTTTCAATTTGGCACAACTATGTGATAAACGAGTAAAGCGATTCTTTGAAAGGGAGCCTACGGCCCCATTAAACCGGAGAGAGGTCCATGGGCGACGACAATTTCCGCGATGTTCTGCCCGACCCNGACCCNGAGCAGACACTTGANTGGCANGAAGCNATTCGTGCTGTAAGTGATGCCTTGGGTCCTGAAAGGGCGCACAGATTGCTTATGCAAACAATAGGAGCTGCTAAGCAAGAAGGCGTCGATATCGATGTGGTTAATACCCCGTACCTCAATACAATTCATCCTTCACAACAGCCACAATACCCTGGCGATTTGGAGATGGAAAAACGCATTCATGGAATCATTTCATGGAATGCAATGATGATGGTAACTAGAGCGAA
>PBXT01000067.1 GCA_002727695.1 Methanobacteriota archaeon
TTATTGTGTATGAGGAAATGCCGAATGAAATCAACAATCTTTCAGATATTGGAAATGACCTAGATCGTATACGAAATCAGGAAACACAGGCTGTGTTTAGACTATTGGAAAATGATTCAGGTTGGAAATTTTCGGTATTGTACATTTCAACCAGCGAAGCATCTAGTGAAGCTAGAAGTAGAATCATTGATGCAATTGTCCAGTGGGAGTCAGAAGTAGTCAATGGTACATTAGTAGAAGCTGGCCTTGACCCTGAATCGACACTCGACCCGGTAACCTGGGACGGTAATTGGGAATCGGCTGATGCTGCAACTAAGGGAGAGCAAGCAGGATTGGCACTGTCTCTATTCATACCGATGGTCATTGCGATCTGGACTGCATCTAGTGCGATTCAGCCTTCAATTGACATGACTGCTGGAGAAAGGGAAAGAGGGACATTAGAGGCTTTGTTGTGCCTACCGTGTTCGAGGTTACAATTGTTGATTGGCAAATGGTTAGCAGTTGCAAGCATCACCAGCGCTGGTGTGGCTTTGCAAATTGGAGGTCTGCTATTCGCGATAACATATCTTGCTTCATCCTCAGTAATCGGCATACCCTCTGTTTCTGCAGTTAGTATTGCNTTGCTANTAGGCGCTGTAGTNATTTTTGCAATAATGGTAGTTGCATTCGAGTTGGCACTAGCNATGAAGGCGCACAGTGTAAAAGAAGCNGGTTCANTACTNGGTCCAGCAATATTGTTCATCATTTTCCCTGCATTGTTNACTCAAGTAATCAATCTCGATAGTATNGAGTCGTGGTGGTTTGCAGTACCATTAGTCAATATTTTACTAGCAATGAGAGAGTTATTACTNGACAGAATAATCCTTGANCACGTACTANTTTGGTTAACATCNAGTATCATCTATGCTGGATTAGCNGCTTGGTTTGCTGCAAGACAATTCAAACGNGAAGATCTAGTGGCTTCNATTTCCTAATNATTAGCATAATATACTACCCGGTGTAAATATTACANCATGGCAATAATCNATTGGCTAACAGAAAGTATGCGTGTTTGGGATGGCGGTTTAACAGCNAAAATAGCAAAAAGNAAANTGAATANTNAATAATACNNTAGTAATANNCAAGGAATACCTTGATATTCTANGGNCNNTGCCANCANNCCATGCCAAAGGTAAGTTTGGANATGCCGGCGCAGATTCTTGAAGACCTNAAGTTNCATGTNGGCGATNATGGNAAATTNGTNAGNGTAGCNGATGCAATTNGAACNGCNTGTCGAAAAATGCTCGACCAANTAGACCTGATAGACGCNAGACATGGNCGNATGGAGGGNTCNNAATGATAACAAAGGAAGATGCNATGANAGCTGTTAGNACCTTGCTAAAGTACATCGAAGGTAATGATAACAGAGAAGGNTTAGTGGANACTCCAAAACGAGTNNTNCAATCTTTCGANGAAATATACTCTGGATATGCAATGGATCCANCCGAAGTNCTTTCATCAACNTTCAANGGAGAAGGTTATGATGGAATCGTATTACTGAGAGANATNGAATTCCATTCTACTTGTGAACACCATTTACAGCCGTTCAANGGTAGAGCNCANGTNGCNTACATTCCNACAAACAGAATTGTAGGCATCAGTAAATTAGCACGAATCGTTGANTTNCACGCACGCCGATTNCAAAATCAAGAAAGAATCACCAAGGGAGTTGCTGATGATTTGGAAGAGCACCTCTCACCCCTAGGNGCAGCAGTAATCATTGAGGCAGCACATGGTTGCATGCAGTGTCGAGGTGTACAGAAGCAAAATGCTGTAATGACAACAAGTGCTATGCGCGGTGTTTTCTTTGACAAGAGTGAAGCAAGAAGCGAGTTGATGCAACTAATTCAAAGTCCATCGTTGTGAGATGATTGAATGGTCACATACCCAATAGTCGAGATATTTCACTCGGTTCAGGGTGAGGCATTCCATGCAGGAATGCCCCATGTATTCATTAGATTTGGAAACTGCAATCTTCGATGTGAATGGTGTGATACAGATTTCTTGACCTTTGAGGAAATGGAACTGGAGGATATTGTGAATCAAGTCTTGCAATACAACTGCAAGAGAGTGATATTCACTGGTGGAGAACCATGCCTGCAGGATTTGGACACCATTGGTGCTGAATTGAAGAAGCATGGCATCAATTTGTCAGTTGAAACAAATGGCACAATACCAGTACCAGAAATTATTGATTGGATTTGTGTATCGCCCAAAGACCAGGTCTATCCAAATGTNGCAATCAAGCAGCGAACTGGACATGAATTGAAGGTTGTATATTGTGGACAAGAATTGTCGATGTATGATGATTTGAAACAAGGCTTTGAACACCATTTCATTCAACCATGTTACATGGAAAACGATACCGTAGAAGAAAACGGGAGAAGTTTCGCAATCGTCGAGAAAATCGTGAAAGATAACCCTGGGTGGCGCCTCTCACTACAAACTCACAAGTGGATGGGGGTGGATTAATGCGAGCAGTTATGGCATTGAGCGGAGGAATGGATTCCACTGGTTTGCTGATCCACTTACTATCCAAGGGGTACAAGGTAAGTTGTATTTCGTATGAATACGGCCAAAAGCACAATATTGAACTCGAGAGAGCTAAAGCAAACATCGCATACCTTGCCCAAAATGGGCATGTTGTAGAGCATCAAGTAGCCGATTTATCTTCTGCAATGGGGCTATTCCATTCTGCACTGACAAGTNATGATATCGAAGTTCCAGAAGGCCACTATGAAGAAGAACAGATGAAGGCTACAGTGGTGCCAAACAGAAATGCAATTTTTGCATCCATACTGTATGGTTATGCATTATCTGTTGCCCTGCGCGAGGACACTGATGTGATTATTGCATTGGGGGTCCATTCAGGAGACCATGCAATTTATCCAGACTGTAGACCTGAATTTTATGAGGCNATTGGCAACGCATTTGCAGTAGGAAATTGGGATAGTGAGAAAGTGTCTTTCCANCTACCATACATCGATGGTGACAAGGAAACAATACTACGTGATGCTTTGATTTCTTGTCAAAAGTTAAACCTAGATTTCGACACAGTATTCGCAAATACCAACACCTCATACAATCCTGACAAGGATGGAAGGTCAAGCGGAACCAGCGGAGCAGATGTAGAAAGAATACTCGCATTCCATGCGATTGGGCGAAAGGATCCTGTGGAGTATGTTACTTCCTGGGAGGAAGTACTNGAAGGTGCACTAAAGGCNCAATTNAGNCATNATGTGATGAAAGAAAACGGNACTGAAAGACCGTTTACTGGTGAATACGACAAGCATTTCGAGCAAGGTAATTACTACTGTGCTGACTGTGACAAGNTNCTATTTTCATCTGATTCGAAGTTTGATTCTGGATGTGGATGGCCTGCATTCAGCCACGAAGCGGATGAGGCAAATATCACTCAATTAGAAGACACAAGCCATGGTATGAAGCGAATAGAAGTAAGATGCTCGCAATGTGATTCGCATTTGGGGCACTTATTCCACGAATACCGCGGACCGAGATATTGTATCAACTCCATTTGTTTGAACTTTAGAGGTGACTAATTTGGCTAGATTTTTTTCGATTAAGAAATATGGACACGAAAGAGGATTATCTGCTGCTTTCAGACAATGGAGAGCGGATAGTCATTGTAAATTCTTACATGGATACTCGCTCGAATTTGAGTTCGAGTTTGGCGCACATGAGTTNGATGAAAGAAATTGGGTTGTTGATTTCGGAGGACTCAAAGAATTAGAATCATGGCTCAGGTCGAAATTCGATCACAAGACCTTGGTTGCNTCAGATGACCCNAAATTATCTGAATTCGAATCACTGGAAAAGAATGGAATAATTGACCTNATTGTTGTAGAATCAACAGGTGCTGAAATGTTTGCAAAGATGGCTATGGAATACGCTACAAAACTAATTATGGATAATTACGGTGACAGATGCTGGGTTGAAAGTGTAACAGTCAGAGAGCATGGTGCAAACAGTGCGAAATGCAAAAAGAAAAATTAGACATTAAAGGAGATTATTGGTCTTTTTTTGGTCTAACTCTTTTTCTTCTCTCCCTTTGCCAATTTGGGTCTCCTGATTGTTTTTGGAGAGCGGTTGCCCCTTGGACAAAGGCCCCAATCATCCTTTCTGCTTCAGAGTCAATAGGAAGACCACGCAATATTACTCTGTCAAACACGTCAGCAATCAGCTCATTTTTATCACTGTCAAGCGAATGAGAGAACTCTGATATTGCCTGTTTCAATATCTGTCTTANTTCCGGTGTAACNGCTCGTTTTTTNTCTACTCCACGAATCATCTTACCCCTCTTTACCCGNTCTCGATGTAGTTCGTAAACACANTGACCAACAGCTTGTGACAAATTTGCGATAGGATAGCCTTCCCATGTCGGAAGCGTAAGNAAAAAGTCGCAGCGATCTAAGTCACTTGTTGAGAGGCCTTTGCCTTCCTCTCCAAAGACTAAGGAAACTTTACCCTCGAACCCTCTTAACATTTCAGCAAAATCCCACGGTAAGACAAAATGACGTTTTAGTACCTTTGAGCCAATCTCGCGCTTTCCACTTGTGCCGATTACAAGAGAAGATTCAGACACTGCATCATCCAAAGATGTATAGACACTTGTTGCATCTAAAATTCTTCCAGAGTGCTTTGCTCTGTTTCTAGCTTCCTCGTCATCGGTAGAGCAATTAGGATTAACCAACGACAATTTATCGAATCCATGATTCAACATAGTCCTGCAAATCGCACCCAAGTTTCCGGGATGATTTATTCCCACCAATACAATNTCCAATTCATAATTTGAATCAGGAAGAGGAACATCCATCCTGTCGCCCATCACATGACCTCCGCAATCCAGCGTGGGTCACAGGGAGCATAGAGAAAAACAACTGCCTCCTCGTCGTTTTCTCTATCTNGCATAATNATTGAATGCTTACGAAAACCATGCTGGTTTCGCAAATGCGAAATTAACATAGTAAGTTCATCCTTGCTGCCATGGACACTAACTGGCGTTCTATCCCAGGCGACTCTAATCGCCATGGNGTNGCCTCAGTCAGTACGGCGCTGGCGGTATCTTGTGACNTAGCCAGCAATCCAATTTCGCAACTTCTTTGACTGGACATCAGTCAATTGCTCGACCATCTTCTTGTTGTGGTCGAAATCGTCAGTGAATTTTTCACCGTGTTCTTCGCAAAGGATAATCGCACGTAGTTTGATGAATGTTGGTCTAATGTTACCCATTTTCACTCCTCCANTAATTTGACTTCAATAGGGATNTCNGGTTCGTCGTGACGTGTTACCTGNANGCGGATTTTNCTNGGAGGNTTNTCAATNCCTCTNGACCAAATCGCTTCNTTNACNGATGGATCNATCCATACTTCTTCATCTTCACGAACNTTGAGGTGNTTGACTACCTCGTTCTTGATAATTTGAATTGCTCTTGGNGCTCTCTTGTAACGAGTAATGTTCCATGCNTTTCTCANAGGAACTACCAATTCACTAACTGCTGCGCGTGCCATNNTATTCACCTCTGTAACTTNGAGCGCCTCCAGTNATGGCGCTTAGGNTGTGAAACNGTGTTACGTGAAGTCTTCAGCATAACCCANACAGGGACNCGNCGGTTCTGCTTGCCTGCTTTTAGTAGGCGGATCTTCTTTGCNGCTGGCTTGTTGCGTGACATATTTTCACCTCAGATTCTTCTAATGCTAGTCTCTCTGCGACTTTCTGAAAGTCCAGAAAGGATTCGCTTGAGTTGCATATCATTAACAGGAGTTGCAATTCTGTTTTCACTCGACAGTGTTGCTAAGTGTGTCTTAACACGAGTTGTCAATTCAGGGTTAACAAGATTCAAACTTGCAAGTCTAGAACGAGCGTCGGGAGTTAAGATGCGCTTCATTGCGCTGTCCAACTCTGCCATAGCTGCTTGCTGAGTTTCTTTTTCGATTTCTGCATCGGCTTGTGCTGCAGCCTGCTCCTCCAACTGAGCCTGAATCTGAGCCATGCGCTGAGCACGCAAGTTGGCCAATTCATCGTCAGCAGATTGAGTCATGGTTGTCACTTCCCTTCACATCCATCAGTACTTTGTCAGTCCAGGATAAGCCTCTTCTGCAGCCTCTCTCACTGAGTGAGCGACCTCATCCAGCAACTTGTGGCCTGCAGATGTGATTATTCTTCCAGAATACAGTTTCTGGTCTCCATCAACGGATTGAACAGTCTTTGTTTCCTTCATGTCGATTAGCCCTGCATCGCTCAATTGTTGAAGAGCAGTTCGAATGATATGGCGGCTAGCCATGGCAGGTGTGTNNGGATTGGAGCCGTTATCCTTCTTCCCACCATACGCCTGTGCTAGGGAGTTGACACCGATTGGCCCTTCTCGACCAACCTTGCGNAGAAGTGCTGCACAACGCATTTCCCACCAGTTAGATTGGGTGGGAGGGCGCTCGCGGTGGATTCCAGTTTTGACATAATCAGCCCACTGCGGGCGGGAAATGCCATCCATTCCGGATAATTTATCAGCTAAAGCTGGGTTCAACAAATCAGCAGGGACATCGTAAAACGTCGTCATCGTACCACCAAGCAACCTGCCGACCTAACTCCCCTATATCAAGGGCACTGTTCGAACACATTAGAATGGTGATTCAGAAGAGGGCACTGCGGGGCATGTGTAGTAGGGTTCATGAAGGGTACTTTATTCGCCCCAAACATGCGCAAAGCATTGGCTCAGAACCCTAACCTATTGCGTACATTAATCGGCATGGGTTTAACTCTAATTTTCCTGTTGGCGTATGCCGTTTATGGAGCAACTATCGACACCGAGGTCTACATGTACGAATCTGAATCTACAGAGTCCCAAGTTGGTTTGGACAATGTGGAGAAGTACTACGATTCTCAGGGCAATAGAACAATCTGGACTTGGGATGCTGATCTAAATGGTCAAAATTTGACATGGGTCAACATAAGCGGAGAAATGTTGTCGATTGGTTCAACTATCTCCATTTCCAACGCCATCGGGTTCTACAGTCACCCAGACTTAGGAAACCCTGATGCTGAAGATTTCTCTTGTTCGGAATCATGCTTGCAGCTTGAAGAACATACAGTGAATATCACAGAGGATGAAACCGGCATAACTGCACTAACAGACCCGGATCCTGCACTCAGAGGCAAGGGTTCACTTTATGCGGATTCGCTCGATGAGGCAACAGAGAAAGCTCAAGAGATAATTTACACCAACTTCAATTCTACATCGGTTAGGATCACCGTAATCGAGAGTGGAAACAGGGAAGTTAGTCCAACAATATCCCTAACCCAGGTAAACGAAGAATTGGGTGATGTAAAACAATTTGAAATTGATGCTGCAACCGAATTCATGTGGGCATTAGCCGCTGTAATTGGTTGCTTCGTAATGGTGCTTGGCCCTTCATTCATCATATACTGGGCTGCACAGGCTAAACAAAAGAAACTCGATGTCAAACTCGAGGTAGCTAAAGCATCCCTAGAACAAGAGTAGCGAAGGTGTCATATTCATTGAGGAATGTGGGTGTTTGAGGCCCATGAGCAGAGTAGTGCCTATTGTCCTAATCACTCTCCTACTTTCATCATGCCTGCCATTGGTTTCTGCTACTACAGGTCGTGCAGTCAATGTCGACCTCGATGTCACAGATATCTCGATAACTTATCCTGATTCTACCAATCAATCCCTTTACCAAATGTTCTCATCAAACTATCCAATTCCTGGTTTCAACAAGCCTGAAATGCTGTACGTAACTGATGGCGTAGTTGGAGTTGAAATGAATATCAACATTGTAATCGAAAATCTAGGTACCGTCCAATCTGGATTTGTGGATGTTGAAATACTTGTATTACACAACGAATATACTAGATTCGAATTGCTGAATACGAGCAAAGGCGTTAGTCCAATTTCCGGTTCATCTTCAGCATCTCTTGATGTGTTATGGACTCCATACTACTCTGGAAACCATACACTATCGATATTTGTAAGCAACTCACTTGGAGATGATGATACATCTAACAATCAACAATCACGACACATGACTGTCGCTTACTATTATGATAACTGCGTAGATTTATCTCAATGGACCGCTACAGGTGAATGGAAAACTAACTCTGAGGCCTACATTTCTCAGTCCAGTGCTTTCCATGTAGGAAATGGACAATATTCCACATATTCTTCTATGTCAACTTCGACATTGACCAGTCCTGTTTTCAATGTGGCCGATGATGTCAGTGGACATAACGCAGCTATTGGCTACTCATTCTTCTACACGGGTGGAGCTGGCACGGGCGATCAGATGAAAGGATACATCAAAGATGACACAGGTGCTTGGGATGAAACCTTCACAATGCAAAATGTCGTCGATAACAATTTCTTGGATGGGTTGAGTTGGAACACCTTCTCTACAGGTTACAATGGGAAAAATTCCCCCCTAATACCCGTGGACAACTCGCACTTCCATTCGACTACTCAATTACGGTTTACCTTCACATCCGACGCTAGTGGAAATGATATTGGATATTGGATTGATGAATTAGTAATCATATATGACCAGGCCGCAAAAAAGAAAGAATATCAAATTCAAACTAACGGCGTAGCAACTTTAGGCGGTCTTCCTGGAGATTGGTCTACAACACGTCTCGAAATGACAAACACAGGAAACATATCTGCACGATACACTCCCACTGCTACTGGCGTTCCGAGTAACTGGACTCATTACTTTGCATATCCAAATGGCGCGAGTATCGGTTCATCCGGAATTGAACTATTACCCGGGGAATCTAGGCAATTTGATTTGCGAGTTATGATAGACGAAAATTCATCTCAAGGAAATATTCCAGTCACAGTAAATGTGACTTCGAATGCCTATTCAGATATTCAAAGTGGCATTCAAACAATTATCAAAATTCTACCAGACAGACTTCCCAATGTAATACTGCCAGAATTCACTCCTAGATGTGCTCCAGGGGATACGTGCAGTTTCCCGGTAACCATAGAAAATATTGGTGAAGCAACCGATGTATTTACTCTCAGCCTAGAAGACAAGAATGTACCAAATGGGTGGAGCATTGGATTTGCTTGGAATCAATCAACAAACATTCTTGTTCGAGTTGATTCTCCAAAACAGATTTGGTTGACAACCACAATTCCAACGGGTGTAGAGCCTGACATTACCGCAGAATCATGGCTAACCGCAACCAGTACAAATGATTCCAGAAGATTTGACACTAAGATATTTGAAGTTGCAGCAGCCATGACTAGTAATGCGGAAATCGATGTTGATTCCTCAATTCAAGACATCCAATATCTAGATGCAGGTAGTAGTTATGATGTGACATTCAGAATATGGAATAATGCAACTCGAATAGACATATTCCAACCACAAATCGATTACACCGAAATTACAGGATGGACTGTAGAAATGCTCAATTCACCTGAATTAGCGATTTCACCAGGATCTTCTTCTACATTCAAAGCTAGAGTAACCTCACCGATTAATGCTCAAGCAGANGATTCAGGACCAATACTTTCTCCCAAGGCGCTATCTATGCGTTCAGGCGAATTAATAATTGGTAATTCATGGCAAGGAATTCGAGTAAATTCAATGCACGATTTGTCAATAAGTCTAGTAGAGTCGCCGACATCACTTACTCCAGGCATTCCTATATTGGTTACAGTTGAAGTGACTAATAGCGGAAATGGTGCAGAGACGGCCATATTGGACTTGCCTTGGAGTTCAGAGAGTTGGAACTGGTGGGCATTAATTGAGGGAGTCAATGTAACCGATGGAATTCCATTATCAGTATCATATGACCTAGAAAATGTGAAAATGGTAGATGTTTGGATTATTCTGCCATCACTAGAAGCGCCTGGAGAGTTCCATGAAATTACAATTTCAGTCGAACCTATAGAAGGCCAGGACATCAATTCTTCAGACAATNCTGTAATGTTTGAGGCGATAACTGAAACNATTCGACAACCGAGACTAGATGGGTTTGTGGGTGAAAGTGTCGTAGAAACCAACTCGACATTCTCGTTCAATGCTACAGCCTGGAATATCGGAAATGCTGCAGACTATAGTATTCGAGCACGCTTGGTAATCCAGACTTCTCCTCCATCGCAAGAGGTGGTTGGATTCCTATCCACTGCTAACGGGCTTTCTAAGGGCACTGGAGAATGGATTAATTTGAATTTAGGAGCAACTGAATCAATCGATTTATTTGCAGATGTCATCATTTCACCAGATTGTGATTTGAATACTATAATTTCGGCAACAATCGAACTCGAAGGAGGAATGGATGATATTGGAAGGCCTATCTCAAAAACGGTTGCTGNGGCATTGATGGTNGGCNAGAGACGTAGTGTAGAGTTACAAGATATTCCAATCGGTGACGAAATAGTCAAACAAGACTCTAGTAAGGTATTATGGGTAAATCTAACCTCGACCTCTACCCAATCTGAGATTTTTGAGGTCGCTGCAATTTCACCTAATGGATGGGGCGTAATATGTGATGGTAATACGATACACATCTCTAGCTCCCGAATAGAGATGAGCCCCGGTCACTTGACTNCTCAAAAGCACGACATGCGGTGTGAAATAGTTAGAGAATCCGGAGAATATAGTGGCGAGGTAACTATACACATCAATGGAAGCGACTCTCGAATTATGCATACTGTAAATCAGCAGGTGACTTGGTCAGAACCAACCACTGAAGAAGGTGTTTCAACTTTGGTTGTGGCTTCAGGAATTGGAGGATTGATTGCACTGGTTGCAATTGTATTGTTAGTTCTTAGAAAAGGAGACGATTACGATGAAGATGATGAAGACTATGAATCTTCAGAATACACAGAGGATATTCCAATGCAAGGACCTCCTGCAACAGCATTTGCGGGACCGCCTGCGACAACACAAGTTGTAAATGATCCAATGGAAGAATATCAAAAGCAATTAGAGGATTACAACCGTAAGATGGCAGAGTATCAAGCGTGGCAACATGCGCAAGGTTCACAGGCAACAGNGGNTACGACCACCCATGAGTGATGTCCCAACATCATGGTATGTCTTACTCTGCCTTGTAGCAATATTTGGTGTTGCTACATGGTTCTTGGATAAGTTTAGCGAAAAAGAGAACCTAAAGAAAATAACTGCGATATGCGGGGTTATCTCAATGATTTCATTGCTTTACATCACGTTCACTACTGAGGGGTTGTAATGATTGACGGCGATTGGGATAATTTTGTTCCAGTAAGGCTCCCTGTAGAGTGGGAGTACCGCGGTGATGCAGGAATTCATCCTGACATCGAAGGCGTAACTGGTAAGCAAGTCGTCCTCCTAATCGAAAAAAAATTCACACGATTCGAGAAGATTCTNGCNAAGATTCTGAAGGCACCAAAAGTAGTACGNAGAACTATGCATCCAACTCAATCAATGCTTTGGGAGTTAATAGACGGCGTGCGTAACTTCGGTGAGATTTGCTCAATAATGAGCTCTCTTTATCACGAAGATATTGCTCCAGTAGATGAAAGAATGAAAGCTTATCTGGAAGTTTTTGTAAGAATAAATGTTGCAACGGTACTCAAGCCTCGTGAAGAAGAGTGATTATATCTTCAGGCGGTCGTCCGATTATCGCCTTACTNCCACTGATTAAAATCGGTCTTTGCAACAATCGTGGATTGCTTTTCAGTAGTTCAATAATCGCACTTTGACAGGACAAATCTACTGTNTCGTCNCCTTTGATNTCAGAGGTTCGTATCACATTTTTAANGGTTGAAAGAAGTTCCATATCTTCACTCGCAATTCCCAAATCGAGATATCTGTATTCCTCGAACTCGACACCACTTTCATTCATGATTGCTAGTGCTTGCCTAGATTTAGAACATCTAGGGTTATGGTAAAGCCGCATGTAGATCCCACCTCACACACATAAATCAGATTGGCGACCAAACCAACCTCAGTCCAATAGCATCACTTCTTTTATCCATTTTAGACAATCCTGATGCTGAGGAAGTTGTAGATTCCGATTCCATTAACCATGAGCCACCTTTGGTGACACGGCGGTTACCATCGCCACTATCAGTCCATTCAGCGACATTACCATGGCAATCATACAGACCCCATTCATTTTCCTTTTTCTGACCAACTTCTCTAGTCGTAGCACCTGCATTTCCAGCATGCCAAGCAACTTCGTCTAGGTCTTTGTCACGGTCAGAATGATACCATCGTGTTTGAGAACCAGCCCTGCAAGCATATTCCCACTCGATTGCATTCGGTAATCGCCAGATACCTGACAAACCTAATCTTTGTTCAGTTTCTTTCTCATTCAATTTCGCAATGAAACTTTGGCAATCGAGCCAACTAACTGATTCAACTGGCCGTAATCCTGCCGACCATCCATCTTGAAACTTGGATGGATTAGAACCCATTACTGCTGACCACTCAACTTGGGTGACAGGACGGGCTCCGATAAAGAACGGCTCTTCTACAACCAAGTCACCATTTTGTCCAGGCTCAATCAAGACGAACGAGCCTCCGTTTTCATTATTGAATGATGGCCGCACAATTAGTTCGAGCAGTGATACTCGTATCAATTAAACGGGAACGCACACGGATAACCCTTATCCCTTATGGGATTGCCAACAGTTTGGTGACCCCTATGGATGATGGACAAGTGAACAATCCAATCGATGCTGCTGCAGAGATTACTGATGCTATGATGTCCTCTCTCGCAGACGTAGTAAAAAATGTAATTTCCACACCTGAAGAAGGTGCACAAGCAGATGTCAACATACAAGCATCAGATGAAGAGAATGATGCAGAACAGGTTTCTGAAGAGTCAAAAATTGACACGACGGTCGACGATTTGGTTTCTGAGGGCGAAGCAGCCCACCGCTCAGGAGACCATGGTGCAGCTCTGAAGGCTTTCAACAAAGCAATTGCAATGGATCCATCTAACTCAATGGCTTGGTTCAACCGAGGTGTTCTATTAGAAGCCGAACAAGATGCAAAAGGTGCCAGACAAGCATTCGTTATATGCCTCGACTTAGATCCAAATCATGGGCCGGCATTAGCAAACCTTGCTGTGTTATTAGACAGATTGGGTGAAGCAGATGGAGCGGTTGAAATTGCTCATCGAGCATTACAATATTTCCCAGGACATCCACACCTTGTAAAAATCATGGAAAGCAATAAGGCTGCAGGAGGAGTTATGCATTCGACACCTACTGTTATGCCACACAAACAAGAATCACTGGTTGACCAAAAGCTAACACATGCGGTTGATGCAGGCGTCGATGATTTATTCGACGATGGCGAATCCGAGGAAATTGTTGAGGAGGAGCCAGAAAATATTCTTCTAATTGAAGAAAAGGTTGAGCCTGAAGTAGTTACTGAGGAGCTTATTGAGGAAGAGGTTGAAACCATAGATTTGGATTCACTTTGCTCTCAAGCAACTAATTCTTTGTCCCAAGGTGATGCTAAAGGAGCACTACATATTTTGAAAGAACATCTACATGGAGAGGCCGCACAACATTTCGACTCATGGAGAATCTCGGCTGGAGCAATGGCGGCAATGGGCCTTGATGACCACGCTATCAGTGCATACACACACGCTATAGGACTCGAGCCAACAAATGCAAAATGCTACTTCAATCTTGGGGCACTGCACGAAAGAAAAGGTAATTCAGAAGCGGCTAAGAAATGCTTCATCAATGCATTAGAAAATGATAATTCTTACATGAAGGCTGCAACAAGACTGGCTGCAGTATCAGAATCAACAGGAGATATTACTAACTTATTGAATGCTAGAAGGGCACTGGTAGGGGAAGTTGGAGGTAGAGATTCATTAGCTCTGCTACTGGTCGAATTGGCTGAAGGTGAGTCAAGAGTACTTGAGAATACCAGTGGACTCCCGCCAACGATTCCAGAGGGGCCTGCTTTAGCAAGCGAAGCTGTGTCTTTGTGCGAGGCAAACACTCCAATGATGGGGAGGGCTTTGTCTGCTTCCGGAAATCATACAGAATCAGTCAAGTGTTGGAAGTCAATGATCCAAAATGACAAATCGAATCCAGATTTGTGGACAGGTCTTGCAAGAGCACTGGAGTCCGCTGGTGATATGGCAACAGCACAACGATGTCATGAGAAGGCACATGGTTTGGCAAACCCACAACCAGTCGTTCAAGATCCATTGAAGGAATTTGCCGAACAAGAAGAAACTACCACACAGCCAGAACCTACTACACAACAACCGACTTTTGATACTCCTCAAGTCGTGGAGGAACCAGTACAACCACCATCAATCGAAGTTGCTGCTCCGGAGTACAGCATTCCACAAACCAACAATGTTCCACTCCCTGAACTATCTGAAAGACCAGAGCCAGTGGCTGTTGTAAGTGAACCAAAACCAGAAGTTGACCTGGCTGCTGCTGCATTAGATGCCGCTGCACGTGTCTCTGTAAGCACAGGAATCGAATCAAATTCGAACTCGATTGCAAACCAAGATATAGAATGGTACAACAAGGGGGTTGGACTGATTGAAGATAAAAAATATCGTGAGGCACTTTCCTGTTTCGACAGGGCACTACCTTCATTTGCTGATGATGATGAAATGGTCATCAGAATCCTAAATGGTAGAGGAAATGCACTCTACTACCTTGAAGACTATCCAAAGTGTGTCGAATCATACCACAAAGCAATGGTGATAAATCCGAAAGGTGTTCAGGGTAAAACACTGTACAACATGGGTACTGCTTACGCTGAGATGCAGAGATTTAGTGATGCGATTAAATGCTTCGAGCAAGCAATTCCGAGAGGATTGGACAAAGACCAACAAAAACTTGCCAAGGAACAGATCAGACGTTGTAATATTCTGCACAAAGAGCAGCAGCGAAAGATGGGATGAGCATGATTACCAATTCTGCTGCTGACATCATTGAACGGCTAATCGAAGGCGGGCTAGAAGAAAAATATGCAAGAATTATACTAGCTCTTTGTGGACAAGCTCCAATGAAGGCAAGTGAAATTGGTAAATTAGTATCCATATCACGAATGGACGCGTATAACAGTCTAAAAAAATTGAAGGAAATGGGTCTTGTAATGGCCACTTTAGACAAACCAATGCGATTCACAGGGCTAACTGTTGAAGATGTCTTCCGTCAGTTAATCAAGAAGGAAGAGGCTAATGTTAGAAGATTGCAACAACACCTAGATGAAATGAATAGTCACTCAGTTATAATTAACGAATCTGTAAATTACTCAGACGAACCATTGTTTTCTGTTATCAAAGATAGACACAGTATTTACGCTACAGTAGAAAACCTAGTTCAGGAATCAGAGCATCGTGTTTGGATGATGTTGTCTCGTTGGGGCATACTACACATGATGCGTTCAGGAATTATTGATTCCATAAACGAATCGATAGAACGTGGAGTTGAGTTCAAGATTTTAGCAGATATTGATCCAAAAACAATTAGATTTTACGAAGAACTGGATAGCAGAATTGAGATTAGGCATTTAGAAAACCAATCACAGATGGGGTTCTATGTCGATGAGGACGTAGGTATACAAATTGTTCATTCAGATTCAAACCCAACTGGACGAGGAAAAGACGACACCGCTTTGTTAATTGAATCACAAGATTACATGTTAGCACAACTTGAGTTGTTGAAGGTTCAATGGAATGGTGGAGTTGATTTCACTGCCGCAAAGGCTAGGATTGTAGATGGACTAATTACTGAACCCTTGAAGTTAAGTTTGGGTGAAGGGTCATTCTACAAACGATTGCGCGGATTGATTAGCGATAATACAGGCCCGGGATTCACAAACGCAATATTGCGCAGACCAGGAGAGCCACTGACTCTAGGGATTTCTGCCGCATCTCTAGGCCAATTAGGGGTTGATATGAGTGATATTTTACGAACAGTGGGCCAACGTATCGGACAAGAATTAGCTCTTGAATTAAGAGACGAGGTAGATGAGAAGGAATTCTGGAATAAACTGACAAAACAATGGAGCGATTTAGGAATGGGTGAGATATCCTTCGATTCGATTCCGCCTAATGTCGTTACTGTGAATGATTCCAAAAATTGTGAAAGAGACCCTGCGTTTGGTTCGGTACTATGTCACATGGACGAAGGTGTTCTAGAAGGTATATTGAACGAAAGATACGGTTTTGATGCCAAAGCNTCTGAAAGCATGTGCACTTCGANAGGACAAGACCACTGTTTGTTTGAAATTGCAATAAAAGGCAGCAAANCACACACAGATTGATATGAGTCTGCTATCTCAGGCTGAACATGGACTGCAACACTTGTGACACTGCGCCCGCAGTAGTAATCAATAAACCTGAAGTTGTTCAAGTTGCTCTAACCATTTCTGAAAAGGCAAAAGAAATGTTAGGATCAGCATTTGGTGATGACCGTTCACACGCTCTTCTGGTTGGTGTTCTATCCGGTGGTTGTTCAGGCTACATGTATGATTTACAAATCGTTGAATCAACAGATCAAGATTGCCAGGAATTGAAAGTCGATGGTTTCAGAGTGTTAGTCCCTAATGCATCATCTCACCTTCTGGATGGCATAGAAATCGACTATGTTGACCGATTAATGGGCGGGGGTTTCAAGATTAACAATCCAAATGCTGCCAGTTCATGTGGATGTGGCGAATCATTCGCATGAGAGTGAGCTAATGGGCATTTACAAATTAGACTCATATGTTCTAATTATCAGAGGCAAAGACAGATTATCATTCATAGATGGNTTGTCAACAAACAANGTTGAAGGNGATTGCTCCACAGTTTTTACTACTACTGCTGCGAAAATNATCGACCTTGTAGACGTCATTGACATGGTGGATTTCATTGCAATCGTTGGATATCAACCATACAAAGATGATCTAATCCAACACATATCGAAAAGAGTGCTAAACCAAGACATATCGATAGTTGATATTAGTTCAAACAATTCNGTTTACCTATCAACAGAGGATATTGTTGTCGGTGATAAAATTACCAAGCGCAATACATGGCGGGGATGGCTACTGGTTGTCCCCAATAGCGAGGATATCGAACCAGATATGTCAGAAGATGAATTTTCCGAATATAGGGTTGAAAATATGATTCCCCATCAGGGGCACGAGATTACACCTGATGTTCATCCACTAGCATGTGGACTTGGCGAGCTAGTTCATGAAGCAAAGGGTTGCTACATCGGACAAGAAATACTGGCTAGGATGCGAAGTCGCGGCAGGCAAGGAAAGGAGTTAGTCAGACTAAAAAATCCAGTCGAAGGTGCTACAACGACAGGAAAAACTCATTCCTTAGCAATCGTTCGAAAGAAGGGTGACTAACACTAGTCATTTTTCTTGACTAATAGACGTTCGATTTGGTCGTAAACTTGCTCTTCGAAATCGGCAACCTTGCGAACTATTGGATGATTGTTGGGTTTCTCGTCATTCAAAATTGGAACCATNGAAGACCAAACTCCTTCGCCTTTAATCCGTGAATAAATCGCAGCTGAAACATGTATTGCAATCAACACATAACTTGCTGTAGCAGCGAACTCATGCACAGAAAGCGCGACAAATTGCATAGGACCATTCTTGATACCTTGATTGAACAAGAATGCTATTGCTAATCCAGATAATGGTAACAATACCAGAACAATGTACATTGATGAGTGCACTGATTTGGCAATAATCTTGTGAACTCTGTGTACTGGNACTGTGGATGCATGCATCGTCNCAACTTTTCGCATGTAGAAGTATCTGCCAATCACTATCCCTAGAAATATGGTAGCAAATATGACCTCAAAGATGAGTAGTTTNGAATCTTCAAGGTCAGAAATNTCGTCAACTTGNTTNACNATACCATACACNTANAGNANNATNAAANTCCAATGAATNANTTTAGCAANTCNNGTATGNGANCNANTCATAGAATNACAANTCNCNNAGANGTATTTATGNCANTNCACAANTNGTTCTACNTCAATATCCNANNATNTCCTTCAANTGNCCNTTGTANAAGTNNGCAGANCCTTGNAGNGATTCNANNTCNGAATCNGTNANATCAAGTTCGAAAATCTTCTCAACNCCATTNGNACCNATGATACATGGAACTCCAATGTACACATCNTCNAGGCCATANTGNCCTGTNAAGTAGCAAGATGCTGGNATNACTCTNCTNCGGTCNTTTAGAACAGATTCTGCCATNATTGCNGCNGCTGANCCAGGNGCNTAGAANGCNGAACCTCTCTCNAGNAATTTCACAATTTCACCNCCNCCACTNGCTGTTCGTGCGCTAATTGCTTCNATNCTNTCCTCAGNAATCANTTGAGTAATTGGTATTCCNCCAACTGTGGTNTATCTCGGNAGAGGNACCATTGTATCNCCNTGACCACCTAGNACCATNGGNGANATGTCCTCTTCAGCACAGTTNAATTCNAGAGCGATGAAATGAGCCATTCTTGCACTNTCNAATACNCCTGCTTGGCCNATNACACGNTTNGTTGGGAATCCNGTNACNTTNTGCATGTGGTATGTCATCAAATCTAGAGGGTTGGTAACCATGATTACAGTNGAATCTGGAGCATGGTCTCTNATNCCAGCNCCNACCTGAGAGATNATCTCNGCATTCTTGCCAATCAANTCNTCACGNGACATNCCNGGCTTNCTNGGGAANCCNCTNGTNACAACTACNACATCNCTNCCTGCAATGTCNTTGTAATCTGCAGTNCCNGTGATTGTACCNTCATANTTCAGAACNTTACTGTTNTGNCTCATATCNAGGGCNTTACCNTTAGCAAATCCTTCAAAGATGTCNAGNAATACAATGTCNGCNACTTTCATNTGTGCTAANACAAATGCACAAGTTGCACCTACATTTCCTGCTCCNATAACTGCNATTTTTCTNCGTCCCGATGCCATACAAAACACTCCGANANTCAACTCGCATGNATAACCCGTCCATAAGGATATTAGGTNNAAATCTNGNNANCNAANNTTGNAATATCNACCGTGTCGTTCAAGAACCGAATACAGGTGGCACAATTCATCGCGTGCATCCGCTGCATAGTCGAGGTGGTAAAATGAAGATTGGAGTACCTATGGAACCAGAGGGCGAGACTCGTGTTGCAATCGTACCTGGAAGTATGAAGAAATTGCAAAAAGCAGGCTTCGAAGTTGTAGTCGAAAAGGGTGCAGGTAATGCTGCAAATTATTCTGATTCTGAATACACCGAAGCCGGTGCTACAATCGGTGAGAGAAATGATGTCATGGCATGTGAAATTGTAATTTCAATCCGTATGCCTGATGCAGGGGAATTATCCAAAGGCCAAATCATTGCATGTGTAGCAGATCCATTCCGCCACCCAGAGAAGGTTCAGGCATGCATTGATGGAGGTATTACTCTAATGAGCATGGATATGATTCCTCGAAGACTATCCAGAGCACAATCCATGGACGTAAACTCTAGCCAAGACAACTTAGCTGGATACAAAGCGGTCCTCCTTGGTGCTTCTCAGGTGCCAAGAGGAATTCCTATGATGACCACATCCGCAGGTACTGTNAGACCTGCTAAGGTTGTAATCATGGGGTCTGGAGTTGCCGGCTTACAAGCTATTGCTACCGCCAAAAGACTGGGCGCAGTTGTATATGCATCCGACGTCAGAAAATCTGCTGCGGAACAAATTGAATCCGTGGGTGGACGTTTCATCGAAGTTGATGGGATGGATGACTTCGAAGACGAGGCAGGTTATGCTAAACCGCTGACCCCTGAATTCATTCAGAAAGTGAACGACACAGTGTGTGAAGTTGCGAGTGACGCTGACATCATTGTTACAACTGCAAGGATATTTGGCAGGCCAGCACCGATAACTGTACCTGCCTCTGCTGTTGCTAATTTCAAATCTGGTGCAGTTGTTGTTGACATGAACGCTGATGTAGGTGGCAATTGTGAAATCACAAAGGCTGGTGAAATACACACCACTGACAACGGCGTAATAATTGTTGGAACTTCGAACTTGCCNGGTACACTGGCTAACACTGCATCTATGCTTTACTCAAACAATCTGACAACTTTCATCACAAGTTTGGTTGACAAGGAAAGCGGTTTCCAGATTTCAGAAGAAGATGACATTCTAGTCGGAGCACCTGAAGGTAATGATTTCCATGTACCCGGGATGGGTGGTGTTCTGATTTGTAAGGATGGAGAAATGCATCCNAAGCAAACTCGACTAGGAGGTGTTCTCTGATGACTCCCGAACTTCTAATTGGCTCAATNACTCTATTCGTACTATCGATNTTCCTNGGCGTTGAANTAATCACAAANGTTCCAGCTATGCTNCACACNCCTTTGNTGAGNGGTGCTAANGCAATCTCTGGAATCAGNGTAGTAGGTGCACTNCTNGGAGCAAANGTAGCATACGATGCTGGAGANACNGTNACNTCAGGNATCCTNGCATTCATTGCTTTGGTACTTGCAATGATCAANGTNGTTGGTGGATTNGCTGTNACNAATCGTATGTTGAATATGATTGCTGGNAAGAANAGAGGTGCTTGAAATGTTGGAAGATTGGGTTTCTATTGGATANCTNGTATCTGCAATNTTCTTCATCTTNGGNCTNAANAATCTAGGCCANCCNCGTACTGCTCCTANAGGAAACCAGTACGGNATGNTGGGAATGGCAANNGCNGTNGTTACNACAATTATCGACATGAATTTCTTCCCAGATGGAATTGTAGGCTGGACNTTAATCGGNTCAGGAATACTAATTGGNTCANTNATCGGNTACATNATGGCAGTNAAGGTCGANATGACNGGAATGCCNGAGATGGTNGCNCTGTTCAATGGATTTGGTGGAGCNGCATCTGCACTAGTNGCTCTGTCTGAGACATGGAAATGGATTGAGACTACCTCGCCAGAACCAGGATTGGGTGCTACTGTTGC
>PBXT01000068.1 GCA_002727695.1 Methanobacteriota archaeon
CCATGTACGTGGAGAGGTTGTTATGCCATTGGCTGTTTTTGAAGAAAAATATCGAGATGTTTCTCCAAACCCTCGCAATCTATGTTCTGGCGCCCTCAGGCAAAAGCATGGTGACGGAAAGGCAGATGCATCAGACTTAGTGTTCTGTGCATATGATGTGAAATTTCCAAATCAAAGTCCTGAAGCTGTGAATGATAGTGAACTACTGTCCTGGTTGCAAGAAGCAGGAATAGAACCGGCTCCCTGGGAAATTTTTGATTCAGAGGCGCCACAAAAAGAAATGATTGAGTATACCACTAAATGGAGTGCTAAGCGTTCGTCTTATGAGTTTGAAATCGATGGTATAGTTTTCAAATTAGATGACTTAGAACAGCGAGAAAATCTAGGCATGACAGCCCACCATCCTAGGTGGGCCCTAGCATGGAAATTCCCTTCACAAGAAGCGATTTCTGTCCTCCTTGATGTTGATTGGCAAACCGGGAGAACCGGAGCAGTAACTCCTGTTGCAAGGATTGCACCACAAATGGTTGGTGGAGTTACTGTTGAAAATGTCACACTGCATAATGTCGGCGAAGTAGGGCGACTAGGGATCAAAGTTGGTGACAAAGTCAAAATTACTCGAAGAGGAGATGTTATTCCGAAAATCATTGAGAACCTAGGCCAAGCTTCACAGGCAGATTTGGAAGGAAGGTTCCACGCAGACGGCACTCAATTCAGTGGCGATTTAACATTCCAAGACATTGAGATTCCAAATGAATGCCCAGCGTGTAGTAGAGATCTCGTTATGGAAGGCGCATTTTTGCGTTGTATTGCTCTAGAATGTGATGCAAGAACAGCGAGGGCTCTGACCTATTGGTGTAGGACTTTGGAGATGGATGGTATCGGTGAAAAATTGATTGAAGCCCTGCTTGATAACGCCTTAGTAGAATCAATAGCTGATTTGTATCGCTTGAACCATTCTCAGATATCAAACCTAGAAAGAATGGGCGACAAAAGTGCGTATAACGTTCTGGATGAACTATCGAGGACAAGAACCCTTAATCTTGCAAAATTCCTCCATGCCTTAGGAATAGAAAGGATAGGTCCGGAAGTAGCAACAACAATTTCNCAGCATTTCACGTCAATTGAAAAATTACTGCACTGGGTCGATGAGGGAGAAATCGANGAACTAACCACAATCGATGGGATTGGTGAGAAGGTTGCAACAATATTCAGGAACGGCATTTCCAAGCGTCGTGATTTAATTAACGAACTTTCAGAAATAATCACCATAACCGATGAAGCAGAATCTGCTAGCGGAGTTTTCGATGGTAAATCATTCTGCATAACAGGATCACTATCCCGTCCAAGGAAAGAAATTGCACTCGCTATCAAAAACGCGGGTGGTAAAGTAGTAGGTAGTGTAAGTGGAAANCTCAGTGTGTTGGTTGCAGGAGAGAAAGCAGGTAGCAAATTAGCAAAAGCAGAATCTCTCNNNGTNGANGTCTGGAGCGAAGAAAAATTGTTTTCNCAGATTTCAGAACCAAGAAAGGGTCCCAAGACCCTGTTCGAGTTCTGACGGCGAACACATGAAACTAAAAAGGCCACAAATTTAGCAAAAGCATGCGCTTGAAGAGTATCTCTATACTGATTATCACCTTGATGTTAGTATCACTAGTACCTACTTCTCTGGGAAATAGCGGAGGTAAATTCTCTAGCGGTACTGGATGTGGCTGCCACTATGGTGGTAGTGCGACAGCCTCCATGACGGGCCAACCTTCGTCTTACACACCGGGTTCAACATACACNCTCTCCATCTCAGTNAGTGGAGGAGTTTCCGGTAGCGCAGGTGGTTTTAGNCTGGATGTCAACAAAGGAACTCTATCAACCGGAGGAGTCGGAATTATGGCTGTGAAAGTTAACAGCGCACAAAATAGTGCCACTCATACCACTAGCAGTTACAGGAGCTGGAGTGTCGATTGGACAGCACCCTCGTCGGGATCTGGAACAGCTCAATTCAATCTCGCTGCAATGACAGCAAACGGTGCAAGTGGGAATAACGGAGATGCATGGGGGACTACAACAATTACTGTACCAGAATCGGGGCCTGCGCCAAATAATCCTCCATCAGTAACCAATGTTCAATTGTCTCCAACAAATCCTGTAACTACTGATACTCTGACATTGACATATACTTTCCAAGATTCAGATGGCGATTCAGAATCAGGAACGAAGATTAGATGGTACAAGGATGGAGTGTTGGAGTCTTCAAGGAACGACCAAATGACAGCCCCATCATCTCTGACNAGCAAGGGCGAGTCNTGGAATGTCACGGTAACNCCAAGCGATGGTACTGATGATGGAAGCCCTGTTCACTCTTCCAATCTGCTAGTTGTGAACTCAATTCCTTTCGTTAATTCCGCAGAAATTACTCCAACAGATGCATTGGAATCGGACGATTTAACGCTAATCCACCTATCTTCNGATGCAGATAATGATGTTGTAACAGTCAGCGATACAGAATGGTATGTAGATGGCTCCAAGGTTTCAGCATTTGACGGGGATACAACAATTCCTTCAGTTGCGATTCGAGATGGAGATGTTTGGTATGCTAAGATCAAAGTCAATGATGGAGAGGTAGACAGTGACTGGTTTACAACACAAGATATCACAATTGGTAGCGATAATACACCGCCTACAATGGTAAGCGTATCTATCTCTGGAGGGCCGTTCACTACAACAGACGATTTACAAGCAACNGCTCAAGCAACAGATGCAGATAACGATGCTTTGACCTATGAATGGGATTGGCCCGGAACTAATGGTGCGATTTCATCAGCAACACTTCCTTCATTCTACACTGAAAAGGGCGAATCTTGGACAGTTAGATGCAGAGTAACTGACGGGGTTGTTTACTCAGATTGGATGGAGAGCAGCGCGGTCATTATCCAAAACACAGCACCGGTATTAGATGAGTTAACAATAGATCAAGAAACCGTATTCTTCGATTCAGAGGCAACCTATTCTTACGATGCATCAGACATAGACGGAGATAATCTTGATGTNACAGAGACTTGGGAGTTGAATGGAGATATTTTGACTCTAACTCTGTCTGTATACGATGATGAAATGGCATACTCCAATACATTGAGTGACACCGTGTTGATTGTTAATTCATTACCATCTCTTTCCTATGAAGGCCCATTGTCCCAAAGTGCATTGGTTCCTCTGAGCCCTACAATTCAATCAGATGATGCCAATGGAGATACAGTTACAACTTCATGGCAATGGATGAGAAATGGTTTCATGACCGACGAGAATGGAAGCACAATTTCTGAGAGCAAATTGGGCGCTGGTGACGTATGGACAGCTATGGTAACACCGAACGATGGACAAGACGATGGGCCGGTTTTGATGATTGATTTTACGATTTCAAATACTGAACCTACTGCTAGTATTACCGCTCCTGAATCACTAATACAAGGAGCGATGGTAACCTTCTCAGCAACGAGTTCTTCCGATATTGACGGGGCAGTTGTGAATGCGATTTGGAGTATTGATGGCTCTGTAATGCATAACGGTATGACCTTCACTACAATTATGACGCAGCAACTAAATCTACAAGTGAAAGTCATCGATGATTTAGGTGCTGACGATATTTACTCTCAGACTTTCACTGGAACACAGGCCCCTATGGCAATGAACACACAGGCCAAATTGGATGGCAGTGACGTAGTCATCACCTGGGAAGGAGATTCNGAGGAATGGGCAGTNGTTCATAATGGACAAGTCATCGATACTACTTCTGAACTGAAGTATCGCCACTCACCAACTATGGAAGGNCAACATGTCTACAGCGTGATGCCAGTTATCGACGGTCAGACGATTCAAGACGATAGTGCGGGTTCAACTGATTCAGTAGAGTTGTCNACTAGTTTAGTTCCAGAAGCACCCGGCCCTAGCGATACTGCAGGATTAGTGTTCAGCATTATTCTGTTGTTGGTNGGATTAATTGGCGTAGCGGTTTCGTTCCTTCCTAGGAGGGATTGAATGAGATTCAAGGTAGCTGTAGTATTNTTATTGATGATTCTTTCAACAACAATCTCTACTGCAAATCCGGGCGGTAAAGGAGATTCAGTGCGCTCAAGGGACTGTGCAGGCTCTTGTCATGGATCATCTTCAACGAACGGTGTATCTGATGCTGAGTTAGATATTCAATACCCCGATGAAGTCTATGCAGGGCTGCTAATGGAGATTGAAACCACAATTAGTTTCGCAGAAGTTAGTTCGAATAATATGGTTGGAATGACATTATTGGTCAATGAAGATGGTGCAAAAGATTTGCCTGCAAATGATGGATGGGAAGTTGTTACCGACCCCAATGGGGGCACGAACAATTATGTTGAGATTATCGATTCATTTTCGATAAATAGCATGGTTGATCGAACATGGACACTACGTGCTCCATCTAGCCCTGGAGTATACGAATTATACCTCGCAGTACAACATGGCACTCCCGATGGCGGTGTAGCAATGACCGGTATATCCGATGCCAAGCAGGTCGTAGTTAGTGAGGTTCCGGAGAACCTTCCACGATTAGCACCCGAGTGGGAGCCTGTGAATACTAGGCTGATTGGGGAAGANACAGAGATTACCTTACAGACGCTAAATACAGATACAGCAACAGTAGAGTTGAAAAATGGTGGCGAAGTAATCACGATTCCAGTTGTTGATAACAAATTCACAATACCTGCAGCGGTAAATCCTGGTGCAGTTGAGTGGCGAGTAATAATGGAGGGCGAAGGGCCTACACAACATTCGCCATGGTTCAGAATTACTGCACAAGAACCCGGTTGGGAAGTTGACGAGTTTGCACTTTATCTCCAAGGCTTTGCGTTGTTTGTTTTAGGTATTGGATTGGTTGTATTGCAGAGATCAAANGGGGAGGATATCGAGTCAAGCAAGTACGACAATACAGCAGATGTAGCATCACAATTTGGTAGAATCCAGAATAAATCTCCTGCAATGGTAGAACTGCCATCCGCAGGACCTCCGATTCCTGAACAAGGCCTCCCTGAGGGCTGGACTATGGAACAATGGGAATACTATGGTCAAGAGCATCTTGACAATTTAGCGAGAGGTGGTCACCAATGATTTCAGCTGGTACATTCCACGTAATTTCTACTGAACTCACCATAGGAATGTTCGCATTAGCAGGAGTAGCATTCTTACTTTGTGCAATTCAGAAAGGTCCCCTGTCAAGGGAATCGGTTGCGCATTGGGCTCTTTTAGGTGGATTAATAGCAACTCCATTTGCAATTATCAGTGGAGTGAATGCAATTCCCAGTGAAGGAATAGAAAATCCAATCCTAGCCAACAAACTTCTGCTATCCATGGCTTCTGCAGGACTAGCAGTAGGCATTCTCTTGCGAAGAAAGTGGGGAGGAGAAGTCGATGTCCGCCATTCCAGTATTGGCATGATATCAGTTGCTTTGATGCTTGCAACTGCAGGCATGGGTGGAGAGTATTCCCGTGGAGAGACTCTGCTGCTATTTATTCCTAAGGAAACAGTCATGCTATTCCCAACTTGGGCAAGCATTGTACTGCTTGTCATCGGCATGGCAATTGTTGGCAAATCAGCCGTAGAGCATAGAGGCTGAAGATGCAGAAGNTTCGGAATCCGCCCCTTCCATCATGCTTCTAATTTGGTCTTCTAATTGCTGTGCTTCAGCCAGTAGAGGTTCATGGTCCAAATCAGCAACTGGCAACATCTTGTTCAGATGCTCAATAATTACTGCAGCAGCCCTAGCGTCTGGGAACCTTGGGTCGGCTTCAACCATGATACTCATGATGTTTCTTTTTCGGCTAGAACCTTCACTCAACATCGCCCCAGTCATTCCTTTGATAACTCCTTGTTCTAGTAATTTGATATCCATTCCTTGTAGAATTTCAGCCATCTTTGGTGTAGCTGCAACTCCTAGAACATCAACATCTTCTGTGTCTTCGTATTCAACTAACGGCTCATTTCCGTTCAATCCGCCCTTCATTCCCTTCATAGCGAAAGCATCGATTAGAATCCCCATTGCAGCATTTTGTTCCTTTGACCACTCGAATAGCGAACTAACGATTTCGTGAACCAGGGGGTCAGGGACAATTAACTCACTCATCAATAGCAGTACCTTGTCACAAACTCCTTCAAGTTTGCAAATAGGCTCACCAGCGTAGGCTCGAATTGGAGGCAGGGGAACGCCATCTTGGACTAAGCAAATCGCTGGAAGCTTGGGGTGCGCGACACCACCGACGAATTCTAGATTCAGGTGATCTATCAAAAAGTGCGCCACTACACTAGAAACCATTCCAACGCTAGGAAAACAGCACACTACTAGTGCATCTTCAATATCTATACTCTTGTCNAGCCATACTTTTGCTCCTTCCATGAATTAAGGACATACCTCCTTGTGTATAATCTCGCCCCCTAAATTGCTCAAAGCAACCCCAAGCAATTTGAAGTTGAAGCACTCAAGCCTGTTTATGGGCGAGGAAAGAGTACACACACTTTCTCCATCCGCATGGAATAGATACGAAACCTGCCCACGTATGTACTGGCTTAGTCGGCAAAGGTTACCAAGAAAAGCAGGGATGGCGGCAAGCCTAGGAACGGCGGTACACGCCTCAATAGAAGACCTCCTTCAAGTGGACTTATCCGGTCGCGATTCAAGCGAAACACATTGGTTACCAGAAATGGCTGAGAAATTTTTGAAACAAAGGTGGGAGGAAGAAAAAGAGATTTTCTTCGCAACTCCAAGGAGGCCAATGTGGAAAGAAAAAGAATGGGACAAAGCGAAGAGAATGCAGAGGGGGGCAATCAAGATGCTTCTCGAATTCGTTGGCGCTGTTGGNGTAACTCCTCTGAAAACGACCGTTGGAATCTGGAGGAATTTATTGTCAAGAGTAATAGCGGTTGAAGGCGAATTGAGAACCAGTGATAATCGATTGATGGGCAGGCTTGACATGCTTTTTGCAGATGTTGACTCCAATGGAGAATTGCNAGGATGGGTTGTAGCAGACCTCAAAACAGGGCGTGCTCCAAATGAAAAACTAAAACCGGAAGTTCAGCGACAATTATTGCTTTACAGAGACATCCTTCTCTCGAATAATCCAAACGCACCGCCAGTAAAAACCGAAGGCTGGTACACTGAAAATGCGACCAGGTACACCGCAACAGGAGATTCGGTAATGGAAGATGCTCTCAAGGCGTGGCAGGAAACACAACCTAGCGAGGCACCGCTAGAAGCCACTCCCGGACAGTCTTCTTGTGGAGGCTTTTGTGATTGGAAAGCATGGTGCCCGCACTGGTGGAATTGGCGTTTAGAGAACGGAACTTTGGGAACTGAGGATTTCTCCGACTCTGTCATATTGTTACATCACTATGATGAGATAAACGGCTCNGGAGTCGCTGAAATTTGCGAACCTGCAAATGCTGAAGGAAGAGCTATGCCCACAGGAATACAGGTTCCAGTAAACTTCGATGGACGAGGCAAGGAAGCGTTGCAAGAACTTCTTGCAACGGGACACCAAGGACCGATTTTCATTGGGAGTGCGATGACAAATAGAGATACCTGGAGAGTTGGGCACTGGTGTGATGTGTTGGCTTGGTCACCCATTCCTGATGCTTGAAACTAATTCACTCAATATTTCCCTAGCTGCATCATCTTCTATTCCATTCGCTGAAATCAACCAGTCGACATATCGGGGATCTTCTCGCTCGATACTTTGCAAGTCTTTACCGCGATGTCTTCCAAACGCCACAATATAAGCGCCTCCATCAATTCTAATTCTTCCATTTTTATCTAACGATTCAAGGTCGGTTAATGCCCTTCCTAATTCACTTTCATCTTTGCGAACATCTCCACTAATCAACCACTCCTCAATTTCTTGCAGTGAGCGCCTGAAACTAGAAGGATGGTCTCTCATCACTTTCCAAAGTAGTAACAAGCAAGCAGCAGCATCAGCAGCAGCATCGTGAGCATTCGACAAATCAATACCATGTCTGGCACATTGGGCTCCAAGATTGTGAGGCCTTGGAATCTTCAATCTCCTGACTGCCTCAAGGGTGTCCAGAACAACCAATGGCTTAGGGGGAGAAATTCCACATCTGTAGAACTCGTTCTGGAGAAGTGGCATGTCGAATTTTCTAGCATTATGGCCGACGATTACAGCGCCATCCATCAATTCCGCTAACTCGTTGGCACATTCTTTGAAGACAGGTTTACCGCGAACATCTTGGTCATAAATTCCATGAACTCTTGAAGCCTCTCGGGGGATTGGTCTTTGTGGATTAACTATTATGTCGTGATGTATCGGACTTCCCTCTGCATCTGCTCCGATTAATGCAACCTGTACGATTCTGTCATTATTGGTTGAAATCCCAGTTGTTTCTAGGTCGAATGCCAGAACTCTGTGCCCCTCGAAGACATCGACCATGAGGGGGGCTGGAAGCCGAGTCAAATGAACATCACTACACAATTTCTATTTTCGTTATCTTGCCAAGGGCGTCCATGGGTATCCGAGATTGGTTTAGAAAGAAGCCAGAAGAGCCCGAAGAAGTTGTTCATGAACCGGTCGATTTACCGGAATTGGATAAGGAAGAATTACTCGATGAAACCTTGTCTGCACTTGAATCTGAAGATGTCCAGTTAACTGAATCGGAGGTGGTTGAAGCAACACCAGAATATGATTCGGGATTTGTTGAAGTTAGCGACCTACTCGATGATGAAATGGAATCAAATTATGAATTAAATACGGTAGAAGAAACCGAGTTTGATGATATGCTGGAAGGGGCTGAAATTATTGGCGACCTGCCCTCAGAGGTAGATTTCGAATCAAACTAATTTAGCCCATTGAAGGGACAGAGTTAGATAATAAGCGCTTTAGCGAGAGTTATGAACAGCAAGCGGCCGTTATTTATCGGGGCCCTCTTGTTGGTTCAACTCCTCACTGGTTGTACAGGCGTGCTTGAGTCTACTGTAGAGCCTAGAGCAGCACTTACGGCAACACCTACTGAAATACAGCAAGGTGAAGAAGTGACTTTCGATGCTAGAGCATCNGATGCTATTGAAGGAGTAATTACAGAATATAACTGGGATTTTGGCGATGGTACAGAAGCAACCACCATTACTGGATTTACTTCACACCAGTTCCTGAAATCAGGCCAGTTCAATGTTAGGTTAACAGTCACTAATGATCAAGGCGGAACCGATTCGACAACGGTGTTAGTTAGAGTAAATGGAGCTCCACAAATCAATCTATCAATCCCTGAGGTTGTTCGCAGTGGCGATATCATCCTACTTGATGCGTCCAACACAGTCGACCCAGAGGGCGGGCCATTGAAATTCATGTGGGATTTGAATTACCTGGAAGATAGTGATGGAGATGGAGATACTAGAAATGACGTTGACTCGACTGAAGATGTGGTGTATCTGCCGACTGAAAGCAGTGGCACAATCATGGGTGCACTGACCGTCGATGATGGAGTGGGTGGCGTTGTTTCTGAGCAATTCACAATCGAAATACAGCCACGTAGATTCAAGGTAACATGGATACAGAACACATTGGAATGGAACTATGATGAATATCTAGCACAAGGCGATTCTTGGAGCGATAACATGACTCCAGGCCTAGATGTTAGGATCATGGCATACGACGCAGTACTAGAATTAGACCAAGACTTGGTATTCCCGCCCGATAATTTCACTTTATCACTCAATATTGTAGATGATGGGCACAGAAAAAGTGCACAAACCAGCCCTGGAAACGTTACTAGAAATGAATCTACAATGGCCGAATTAAATGCTAGTAAATTGAACCCTGCCGCTGAAGAGGGAGTTTATGATGCTGACAGCGAGGAAGAACTCATGAGAAGCCTCCTCAACGAACCGGGCGCAAGATTTGGTCAAGGTGAATGGGTGTGGACAGTGGTTGCTCAAAATGCAGACCCAGATTCAATTATCCCTGGAGCACCCGACCCTGATGCAGGTAACGANTGGACACTTACAATCGTGATTACGGTGTTAACTCCTATACTGACCGAAGTCGCTTACGATTGAGTNAATTAAACTGAATCGGCTGTACAGTTTTCCAATTTGCGTTAGCAAGTTTCTTTGCCTTTCCATCGGCAATGATCGGATGAATGCGATTGAGTCTACCGTGCATTCCATGAACTCCAAATTTAACTCGAAGTTCAACTTGGCGCTCTCTTTCAGCCGCCTCCATTTGCTCATCATCAAGTTCGATACTAGCCATCTCTCTTCCGTTGCTAGCTGAAGAAATCGAGAAACGATTTCCACTGATATGAGTTCGTGGTTTGAAGTCCATATCATCAGGGTTATTCATCCATACTTCAACGTCTATGGATAAGTAATCGCGAATACCTACGCGCTTNATTTCAACGGAATCTACCATGTTGACCANTGCANGCGAAAGGTCGGTGATTCAAAATCTCTCGCATTACTCGGGACTCGTGGGTATTCAACCTAGTCTTTGATATGGGTTGACTATGATTTTCGGCTTATGTCACCACCAACAATAGGTAAAGGAACTCAAAAGAAGGCAAGACTGCANCGACTTAAGGATGAAATAAGGCGCTTTGTTTTCGCAAATCCTGGCTGTAGCGCACAAACAATTGTGGCTCATTTAACTCACGATAAGAAATTGAAAAACCATGGGCTAACTCCTAGGAAGGTCGGCTTCTTTATCCCTAGACATCTGAAAGCGCACCTAATATGGTGGCAGGACCATGTGGCAGGTCGNCGAGTATACGGTCCTGAGGATAGTGAATAAGCGACAGTGTGAAGGGCAACCTTCTCTGCCATTGCATCATGGCTGGTGTTACAGCATACTTCGATTTGGATGGCACCCTGTTGGATGCATCTAGCGAAAAAACCCTCACAGCAATGCTTGCTCGCCGCCGCCCGTGGCGGATCCCTCTTGGTACAACCATGTGGAGTCTAGGATTCATCGGCAACTTGTTACGAGGCAGATCCATTTACGATGCTGCAAGGAATCGTGGCCATTTAGCACTATGCAACTGGGAAACCTTGCGCAAATATTCTGCTGAAATCGTCGAGACTAAGTTATCGAAGAAAGTTAGTGATGAGGCACTCCAGAGATTAGAATGGCATCGCGAATTAGGACATCGTTTAGTTCTAGTTACCGCTACTGTAATGCCAATGGCACAAGCTATGTCTGACTATCTTGGAATGGATGCTGTCTATGGTTGCGGCCCGGAAAAGATGACTGGAATCATGAGTGGTTCGGAAAANGGTTGGAGTGTTCCTAGAAGAAAAGGCAAGGTTCCGATTGTAGAATCAGATGCTGCAAACATGGGCCACAACTTGTCTGATTGCTGGGGTTACGGTAACACACATGCTGACTCCTTTTTCATGTCAATAACCGGAAATCCAGTTGCAGTAAATGCAGAAGGTCGTCTGAAGAAAATTGCGAAAGAGAAGGATTGGCTTCAATTTGAGTGGCGCGTTTGAAGCGCCCGTCGCGCTTAAATGGGGAAGGCAGGTCGCCGAGTTTGCACTGGCCCCATAGTGTAGCCTGGATATCACAGTGGCTTGCGGAGCCACGAACCCGTGTTCGAATCGCGGTGGGGCCGCCAATTAACACAATCAGTCTTGGCCCACGGACTTTCGTGACGTCGCTCAAGTAGAGGTGGNCCGCTACTACTCTTCTTCATTGACTAGAGTCACACTTTCGTTTAGTGCAGCTCTGGCAGATGCATTTAGTAGCGGTAAAAATGCCAATGCAACACACATTAGCATACAAACTCCACAAAGGTATGACATTAGTTCAGTAATGGTAGTCACTTCTTTGGGGAGCATTTTATCTGAAACTTGAACCATCATCCAAGTTCCTCCAAAACCTCCTAGCAGGCCAATCGATGAACCTGCGAGTGACAACTTTACTCCAAGCATGTTGAGCCTGAAAAGGAGGAATCCTCCTGATAGAACCAATACTCCTCCGATTAGTAATGAGTATCCACGGACCGAGTAAGCACCATCGTCTCGTACCTCATCGTGGTATTCTTGATACTCTTCTTCAGTGATATTGATCTCTTGATTCTGATAGTTCTCTAATATCGCATCCAAGTCGGCATCAGGGAAATCATCAGCCATCGAATTTTGAACATCTCCCCATCCGACTAGTAGCATCAAAATTGAGCCCATTATGAGAAGGATTGCGATTGTTTTTGGGCCCTTCTTGTCAGGCCTAGGTGCAAATAATGACGCAGGCGGGGCTAGTCCATCATCGTCCTTCATTCTGATTGAAACGTCATCATTCATCTTTGCATCCCTCCAAGCCTGTCCGCAACTCAGGCGGTATTGGTAATGATTCCATGTTTTTCATACTAACACAAACAGTGACTTGTTCACTAGACCACAACAAATCTTGATTTTGATTGTGAAATCTATACTGCCAAGTGCACGACTTAACTCCAACTTTCGAAATCCAGATTGTTGCATGTATTGTATCTCCGTATCTAAAAGGAGAATGAAACTCTGACTTGATGTCGACCACAGGGAAACCAATTTGCATTTCTTGAAGGATGTGAGGGTAATCAATTCCACACACAACCTCCCATGCTTCCTCAAAGAAGCGGTGGGCTAGGTCGAAAATTCTCGGATAGAAGGCGATGCCTGCCATATCGAGCATTGGAAAGTCAACGCGCCGAGTTAGCTTAACTGCCATGAACTTGCGTGAGGGCTATACTTCTTCAAGCATCCTCGGGCTTGGGCCACTTCTTTGCCAAAACCTTAGCAAGGTCATCATCTAACTTGGCGTTCCACCAATCGGTTCCTTGCCAGATTGCATATCTTCCACGAATGCCCCTAATATCTGCTCCTTCGAAAGAACAGTTTCTGAAATTTGAAAGATTAAGCCGTGCTTTTCGCAAATCAGCACCACGAAAATCACAATTGTCGAAGGCAGATTTCATCAGGTCAACTTCAACCATTGAAGCACGACGGAAGTCAGATTCAACGAAGTTACCTTCAGTTAAATCGGCATTATCCAGAATGCATCTTCTGAAGTTCGAGCGAGGATGATTCCCTCTTCTGAGCAATTCACCCGCATGATTTTGAAAGGACCAATCTAGTGGCTCTTCTTCATTGTCGGTACTGCTGCCCGACATTACCATTCTAGCACCTCAATATCGGCTGCGCTTGTCTAAATGCGCTCTTCCTTCAGGAGTCAAAATCGCGTAGCGGTTTTTCTCTTTGGCAGAGGGTGGGGTAACCAAGAATCCACGCTCACGCAATCTGTTAAGATAGAGCGAAAGGTTACCTGGAGGCTCTAGTCCTGCATCTTCGAATATTTGGTCAATGACTCTAGGGGGGCTGTCGTTGACACCCTCTACGTCGCGTAGATATTGAATTGCTCCTAGCACTTGGTCAGGTTTGCGAATAAGATTGCAGTTTTCAATTAGGGCACGGAATGCGGAGCCACGCTCAGGAAGCCCCGCCTCTCTTGCGGCTTCAACAGCTGCTTCAATCGCTCTTTCTCTAGCGTTTCGGATTCGGGATAATGCGATTGACCATGTGTCATCTTCTTTCACTCTAGTTAGGCGTTCCTGAACGCTTGTTTGAGCACCGGATATATCGATTTCAACGTCGCCGGCTCTGATCATTACTCTCGCTTCATCATTCATTTTTAGCCCTCCATTTTGCGAATTGCACCCTTAGTCAACTATCACACCAGTTCGTTTTCACGAGACGAATACAACAGTGGGGGGGTGAATGTTTGTATTAAAGGCCTGTTTGGCCCAATAATTTATGTTATTTAATTGACCTAAATAAATAACACGCTGGTTACATGAAAATATCGGGCTAATTGATATCATGAATCAACAATTTAGGATAAGGCACTTGAAGGGGCGACTACTCATTCATGTTCTCGGGTGCTAATATGCGATGCCTTTCCCCTGTTTTGGTTATGCTTTTGTTGATTGGTTCATGTATCCCAATCGGACTTGTTTCCGCTTCTGGCGAGTCCACAACTATCAATACATTCAGCGGGGGTGTTGCAACCGTGGATGTGACACTGCAAGGCGGGATTTCCAATACATCTGCATCTATTGATGTTCCGAGGAATGTGACATTCACAACAGCTGGGTTCCAGATTAGTGTCGATGAAGGCGAAACTAGCCCAGGTCAAGTTTGGATTGATATTGATGAAGACGGAACCTTTGAGTGGGAATTCACCGGTACTGGGTATGGAGACATCGGCCATCAGAATCATTTCTATGATGGAAATGATTGGTATGTTTCTAGTGTTAGTGCTGGGACATCAACCGGTCCAGGAATCATGTTTCCATCTTCTTCGACAATTCAGTCTTCCAATCTGAATGTCAGCTTCTCCCCACAAGCAGGCGGTGGTTTCTATGCAATAGGAGGGCATCAGCAAGTTATCGAGTCTGACCACGATAATGATGGAAATCCAGAACCTGTTTTCCTTTCAAGCATCCAATCAAATTTTTCCACTTCAATAGTGTGGGCTGACTGGACTGCAACTGGTGGAATTACTACTTCTAGTCCAGTACAAACGTGTGACAATGCATCTTCAATTTCTGTGGGGGATATCAATGGAGATGGGGATGATGATATTGTAGCATTTTCCCAAAGCTCTGGCATGGCATGTATTCACATGGCAAACGGCTCGTCATACGATCCTGTTCAAAATCACACAGTGAACAATGGTCTAATTGGTGCAGAACTAGGAGATATTGATTCCGACGGTGTCGCGGAAATCATTTCCATAAGTTCGGGTGGATTACTATCGCAGCAATCTTGGAATAATTCCACTGGCTTGACTTATGTTGCTAACCAGTCAATCGAAATGAATGGCTCAGCAGGAATGCCAGCAGGTTTGACATCGCTATATGTTGGCGACTTTTTCGGAACAGGAAACATATCCGTCCTGATTAAGGACCAGACTGGGCACTGGACTCTTTGGCAAGATTTCAATGGCCTGTGGGGGGGCCCGATTACGAAGTTCGACGACATCATGATGAGCGAGATGCTGACCGATTTGGATGGAGACGGGGATATAGACGTCATCGGCCTTAACGACCAAGGATATGCTTTCAGAATTAATGATGGAAGCAAGTGGGATTTGACCTCTTTTCAAGGTCAAATCGATTTACTCAATTCCACTATCGTTGATTTTGATAGCGACGGAGACTTGGATTTGATGAATCCAAATCCTGGACTTTCCGATGGAAATGCTTCTACAGTTGAGGGCAGTATTACCCTTAGAACAATTAATTCAACCAATATTAGTGGTGTGTCAACATTGGAATTACAACCTTGGTCAATCCCTACCTCAATTATGACAATGGATTTAGACGGCGATGGAGTTCTAGAGCACGTTGTTTCAGCGGGAGAAACGTCTCTTGGAGTATTCATCGGAGGTTGGCACACCATCGAGTTAGATGCTGATGGAGACGGTAATGTGGAAATGAGTAGAACAGGATATGCGGGAGATTCATCCAACGGTTTACATCCTCTAACTATGATAGACGACATGAATGGAATCAAGGATGATTTGGCAATAGTGGTTCCTAACGAGCCATCTACTGTTGATGCATATGGCATTTCTATGGTGAATTATTCGATGAATGTATATTCAACAGGGGATGGAGATTTCAATTTCACAGACATGGACATTGGATATGACTGCACATTTTATGTGAACCCCAATCCACATGCTTCTGGAAACCTGACCAATGTACTCAATCAAGGAATGACAGCGGGAACTGGTAATTACACAGTGAGCATACCAGTTAATTCAACGAAATCGGGTACAATTTCTTTGACCAACATTGCAGCAAATTATGTCCAAGGAGCACCGAATTTGTCTTTACCGATTACTCCGACTATGATACTGCTATCGGCGACATCTGAACAAATTTCACTTGCTTGGAACGACTTGGTCGATTTCGGAGCGGATTTTGTTGAGTTTGAAATATTTAGATTGGAATCTGCTAATGCAACAGTCGACTTAACCGAAGTGTACAACTCAACAAGGGATAANCAAACAATAGATTCCAATGTCTCTGTTGGTTCCACATATTGGTACTTNGTGCGCTCAGTTCATACCTTTGGAATCGCTTCGAATCTATCTAATATCTTGCAAGTTACAGTGCCATATCCTTCACCTCCTGCAGCTATTACAGGCGTTGAACTGAATGATGTTGCCNCAGATTTAGGCGGNGTATTGGAATTATCTTGGAATCATTCACAAGATGATTTTNCAAATTATGAAGTGTATCTTGAAACTTCGCAATTCAGTAGCATATCAGGGCTAAATCCATTGATGAACATATCATCATCNCTTAATTCCACGGTTTTATCGAACCTTACGGATGGACAGGAATATTGGGCAGCAGTAGTTGCCGTGGACCAGTATGGAAACAAAACTACAGCGGTAACATCGGTGGGTCCAGCTTACCCTAGAAACGATGACCCTTCGGTAGTAAATCTGCAATTGGTTGTTAGCCCTCAAACCTCGGTAGGCTCTCCTTTCAGTCTGGATATTTCTGCTGAGGTAGACGGCATCCAAATGACTCCGAATGGAACAATTTTGATTTCGATGCAAACCTCCACTGGTTCATATCCGATTGGAAATGATTGGAATTCAATCAATTTGAGTGATTTCTCAGAACTGGTGTCTTTTGCTAGCGACATCAGTGGAGAAGTGACATTCTGGGCTAACTACAGCGGAGATGCAGGAGATGAGCAAAACAGGCCTATTGCATCCGCATCAACATCATCATCTACAATGGTTACAATAGGCGCGAGCCTCACATCGGCAGAACCTGTTTATGANTTGGATTGGGAGAATGAAACCAGCGTCAGAGTTGATCTGACTGCNATTNATCCCGNCCAGCAAACTTTGCTTGAAGGNGCCACATTCACTTGGACAGCTTACAATAACACAACATTGAATTCGAATTCAGGAACAGAAGTAATTAGTAATGGATTCACGCAATTCATAGTGACTTTCTCAGAACCAGGTACACTGTTCATTAACCTGACAAATCCATCATGGATNGATGCAGGCACCAATACATTAGAGGTACCATTGGTGTTGTATGGAACAGATGTTGAAGAGAATAATACAGAAGAGAATGAAACTGAAACACCTTGGACTCCTGAAGTAATGTTNGATGTCACTTTAGATTGCGGAACTGTTGTGATAGACCCATCTATCGACCAAGATTTAGAATGTGCAATATCCAATCCAAATAACTACACAATTGATATCTCTCTGGAAGCCGATGGTTGGTCTCAGTGGGACTCATTTATCTTGTTTGAACCCACAGCGGGTCAGAGTGAATTTAGCTTAGATGATTCAGAAACAAAAACGATTGAGATTAGAGTCGACATTCTTCAGAACCTGTCCGAAAATGGTCTTACGAGTGGTTTGATACAAATCGACCTAAGACAAGGTCCTAGTGACTATACTAGCCCTGGAGATAAGCCATTAACATTTGATATTGAGTGGACATTGAAGGAAGACGACCCAGTAGTAACTCCTCCTATGGGAGATAACAACACCAATCAAACAAANACTGCCACTGAAGAAACTTCTTCTGGAAATACAATGTTGATTGCAGGTGGAGTGATTGGAGTTGCAGTTATCGGATTAGCGGTATTCATTGTATTGCGCATAAGAAATAGTGATCTGGAAGATTGGGATGAAGATGATTTGGATTTCGAGCCAGAGGTCGAAGAATCAGGCAGAATCTCCAAACCATTACCTGTAGGCGTTGCACTTGATGAGTTTGAAGACAAGACAATTGTGGATGACTCTCCAGACCGGCCTGACATCATCGCAGATTTTGGTGAAGAAGATGCATACGAAGAGTACGAAGAAGAGCATTATGAAGAAGAAACAGACTCGGAAAACGAGGAATCTTCGGATGAAGATTCAGGAATCACTGTCGATGAACACGGTACTGAATGGTACGAAGATGAAATCGGAGTATGGTGGTTTAGAGACCCTGGTGAAGAAGACTGGTCTGAATACGTAGAGTGATTTCGTAATACCTTTGAATGATGGAATAGGAGGGTCATGTATGGCGGGTCAAGCAACTTACGACTTAGTGTTGCATAAGGACGCAGACCCGACTACCAGTGGCGTTGCAATTTGCGGTTTTTCGACAATAGGAATGGTTGGGGTTATTGCAGCATCACATGTGATTAGTCAACTAAATTTGAAACAACTTGGTACTGTACTCAACGCAGACTTCCCAGCTATGGCCCTAGTCCATCATGAGGTGCCTAAGCACCCTGTAAGAGTGTACCAAGGAGATGGAGTTGGCGTATTCACTGCAGAGGTTAGATTCGGAACAGAGCGTGATGTCTTATTCGCAAACACTGTCCTTGATTGGTTCACCAAAGGCGGGTTTGACCAGTTGATTGTCATCGACGGGGTNGCTCGTGAAAATATAGATGACAGAGACGATTCTCTATACGGAGTAAGTTCATCTCCGGATGGCCGTAATAGATTGAAGAAAGCAGGGATTGAACCAGTTAGACAAGGTATCGTTGCTGGAATTGCAGGGTATTTGATTGCAGANGGAGACCGCCTTGGTCTAGATGTTACTGCNATTCTAGCTGATTGCAACCCTATGTATCCTGATGCCAGAGCAGCCGCTTTAGCAGTCGAAGCTGTTACAGATTTAACAGGAATCGACATACCCCTTTCCTCTCTTCTTGAGGATGCAAGAAAGATCGAGGATAGCGTGCGCGAGGTATTCGAAAACTCACAAACGATGCTGCCTGCACCCGATGATGAGATAGACCCATCATTCGGCTAATCGAGTTACTTCGAGAACGGTACTCCAATCAGCATCGGTAGCAAACATGGGCTCTGGCATTTGGCATCTTGCCATTCTAAATCCCCTTTCTTCGAGCCCTGCTTTGAGTTTCTTCATCGAAGGAATTTGTCCAACACCAGCGGCAATCCCCAACCCATCAACCGCAATAAGCAGATGGTCGCCAGAAAGTAGTTCAGCTGATTCAGANATATGTCTAACACTTCTTTCAATCTCTCTCTGAGAGTGTTCAATATCCAACTCACTCCAGTCATTAGGATAGTCGTCTTCCCTTCCTGCACACAACTCAATCGCTTTTTCAATTGTCATTCTTCCAGCTATATCAGCATCAAATATTGGACCAATCCACATTGGGCCTGAGAATTCTCCAGATGGTTGGTCTGCGAAGTGATATGGTTCAGACCTAATTCGATATCCAATATGTTCATTCCAATTAGATGCAACTTCTTTTGAGCGCTTCAATAGTACACTCACTCTTACATGGTGTCCGTCAAACAACGACAGAATTGGATGCATAGCTTTGTCATGCATAGCAGCGATTCTTGCGATTACACCCAGCAATATCCTCGTAGCATCATCATGCATGTAAGCGTCCGTAATTCCAGTAGAGCCGTAACGTCTGGCAGCACTTGTNTTGGCAGAGCCACATAGAGCTGCAGTATCTGTTGCAGTAACCTCGAGGACTCCGACACGAGAGATGGATTGTATTGCTGAGTCAAGGAATGAAACTGGGGAACCGAAAGGATCCAAATCAATCCATTGAAACGGTGCTTCAGTCATCAGTTTCTTCGCATCACTATTTGTCCATTGGATTCCATCTTCTACAGTATCAACAGGTTTTGACTCAAATCGGCTAGGTTCAGGGATCCAACTTACGCCATCTCCTATTGGATGGGTTTCGTGAGATTTCTTTCCCCATTGCAATGCATCTGAATCTAGATCGTTTGCAGTTATTCGTAGTCTTGATTGCTCTGGGACTTCTTTTCTCCATCTTCTGGGCCTTACTCCAGTAGCACACAAAGCATCTAAGATTCTGACATCCTTTCCTTCCGGAACTAACCAATGATTCTCCAAAGCATCCGCTAGAAGCATTACTGAGCGTGTACGGGCAGGTGCCATTGCCGGATTGAGAAAACCCTCACCGGTTTTTGCAGCGGGACCACGAGGCATATGCGAAGGTCTAGTTTGATGGTCTTTCAAGTGAACAGAGGTTCTACCTTCCAACCAGATGTGACCAGGCCAGCCTTCTGGTTGCATATTCGTCCCTCAATAGTGCTCGAATACAACTTCAGGATTTGAGTGAGTTACCTTTCGCCCATTATCGACAACAGTGCCGATTATTGAGCATCCATCCATCCTTTCAGCTAGCCAGTCNCATACTGTGTGAGCAACACTCGAATCGACGGCTAGAATCATCCCACACCCCATGTTGAATGTCCGATACATTTCTCTGTCGTTCACATTTCCATTTTCTTGAATCCAATCAAATTCTGGCAGAACAGGNAGAGGGTCACTAATGTGCCAACCCAAGGAATCGTGAAGACGAAGTAGGTTCGATAGTCCACCACCTGTTACGTGACAAATTGCATGAATAGCACTGGAAGCGCACGGGCCNTCTTGAATCAAATCAACAACAGGATCGCAGTAAATCCTAGTNGGATTGAGGAAGATTTCTCCCAAGGTCACATCTCCTTCACTAAATCTCTCGATTCTATCTGCATCTACTGNAAATGGTGCAGCATCGTTCCAATCTGCACCACAGTGAGATACGACATTTCTGACTAGAGAGTAACCNTTTGAATGAACTCCAGATGATGGCAGTCCAATCAAAATGTCTCCTTCTTTGAGGTTAGCACCAGTGATTTCAGCACCCTTGGGCAACCAGCCCAATGCTGTNCCTGACAAATCTAATTCAGTAACAATACCGGGAAGACTGGCAGTTTCCCCGCCAGCAAGAGTAACCCTCGCTCTTGTGCAAGCCTCNGCAAGACTTGCTCCTAGAGCAGCATGAATTTCTGGGTCAGGCTTTGGTACCGCTATGTAGTCGACAAATGCGATAGGTTCTGCACCAACACATAGCAAATCATTGACATTCATTGCCATACAATCAATTCCAACTCCTGCCCATTGTCCTAACTTGGTTGCAATCGACAACTTAGAACCGACACCATCGGTTGCTAATGCAAGATAGTTATCACCGAACTCAACAAGTCCACCGAATCCCCCGGGTAAATCGACAGGGGCTCCGGGCATTCCCGGCTTTCTTACAGAGCGGGATAGTGCGCCAACTAAGGCGCCTACAGCATTCCCTTCGAGATCGATATCTACGCCGCTTCCAGCATAGTCTAGACCTTCTGCCATGACACGTCCACCCCTGCTAAACTCATTAACTCAATTGTTGCTAATTTGAGATGCAATCCACGGTAATGATAAATCCAATCTGTGGTCAATACCGCTATGAGTCCCGGGAAATTCTTCCCATTCGTGCTTGATTTCCAACTCAGTCATCCTCTTGTGGAGTTGCCTCAATCCATATTGGATATTGTATTGGTCGCTATCTCCAACGTCAATCCAGCAAGGAGGTAGATCTTGGTGTTCTTCAATCATAGTAAGCGGGTCCCATGATTTCCATTCTGCCCATTTTTCATCATCGAATTTACAATTTTCATCGACAGGGAGAGTGCCATCGCTATATGTTGCCGCCATTGCTAACATCATCAAAGTGTGAAAATCATCACCTTTCAGTGAAGATGTCTGTTTGACATATTCAAGGAACTGTTCGGGTCCTCCATGAGGCATTATTTCGGTTAGAGTTGTTGCCATTTCGATACCGAATAGTAACTCAAAACCACAGTCACCAGAATGGCATGCTATTGCATCCCAGCAGTCATCGAGCATCCCTCTAACCAGAGCGCCGTATCCGCCGCTTGATTTTCCAACAAGTCCGTACCCTGAGATGTTGAAACGTGAATCTAATTCTGAACGTAAGTCNTCTCGCAACCAACTTCCCCATTTACCCATGGTTTCAGAATCGATGAATTGATTTCCACCCAGGCTGGTGAATGTATCCGGCATAACTAGGATNCTCGGNGGCATTTTTCCTTCTNTGACAAGNCTTTCATGCCTTTGNGGAAGGGTTTCAGCGAACGCTTTCCAGTTAGCTCTGGCAAAACCAGTTCCCGTAAATGGGGCGAGATAAATTATGCATGGCATTGGACCATTCGAATTTGGGGGAATATGGACCAAGACTTCCCTTTCAATAGGGTCGCCAAGTTGATTGTTGAGATTAGAAGATGAAAATGAAAACCTTTCGAAATTTCCTCTGATGGGTTCAAAAGAGTGCGCGGGCATGATGCGACGATGGGCTTCAAGGAAATGTGCTTGGCGGTATTCCAATGGAAGCCAATGGAGGTTTGATAATGCGATTTTATTCCAGTGGAAACGAAGGGGAAGAAGTGAACCATCTCAATGATTATATGCGGTCGACAATGGCTGA
>PBXT01000069.1 GCA_002727695.1 Methanobacteriota archaeon
ACATTCCACGCATCTTCAATCGTAAAGATGATTCAAAGATTCACTGGTGACCCAATCAATGTTCCAATCCGTTTCTTCGACAACTTAAACTTCGCAATTTTCCAAGAAGTAGTAGAGTTGAATGGTGGTATTGCTCGACGTATTACTGGAATTGACGAAGTAATTGGCTACAACAAACATAGCGATGGTGTCCTAACTAGAGGTATGTTCGAATGGGACCCAATCAAGGATAAACACTACTTCCGTGGTATGTTCCAATCGCATCTATTAGAGAATAAAATTGCAGCATTAGCTGGGTTTGAAAATAAGAGAGATGTATATGATGAAGTAATGCGCCGAACTGAAGCAATTCAAACAATGGTTGATAGAGGATTAACTCATTATGATGATGTATTCGATCTACTGAACCTCTACTACAATGGCGGTTGGGATGTATTCCGCGCTGCAATTGACACCTGGGTTAGTATTACTGAACGCTGAAAAGGAGATGATTAGATGGAGCGAATGGCGACATGGCAGATTGCTCTGCGTCGCCTAGAGATGCCAGTTCCTCGTTTCCTCTTAGCATTCGTTTTACCAGCAGCATTGGCAGGTCTAGTATCTGCAATTTTGCTAATTTGGCTAACTGGTGGGTTTTCTGAAGGTGGATTATTCGCAGGATTTACTGGTGTATTCCTGATAATTATGCTACCTCTGTTAACTGGAGGTGCAGCAATTTACTTCCCTATTCTCGAAGTAAATCGTTCAGCGATAAAAATCGAGAAAGAGATGCACATGTTCATCACCAGAATGGGAATTTTATCCCTTGGTGAAGTTGGAGCAGACACTATTTTCGACATACTGCGCCAAATGAAAGACTACGGCGAACTGGCTCAAGAAGTTAAGCGAATTGAGACTCTTGTAGACAAATGGCACACCTCTTTACCAGAAGCAGCAAGAATTGTCGCTCAACAATCACCTTCCCCTCTTTGGACAGATTTCCTTGACAGAATGGCGTTCTCCATTGAAGCAGGTCAGCCTATTGATGCCTTCATGCGTGCTGAGCAAGAGACAGTAGCTGAACAGTACAACACTCTCTATGACACAAGACTAGAGGGTGTTGACACTCTAAAGGAGATTTATGTCTCGCTTGTATCTGCTGGATTATTCGGTCTAGTGGTTGCAGGTATCCACTTGGTACTGTTCGAAATTGGNAATGGCAGTAGNGCAACACCAATTGAATTNGCCACTAGAATCCGNTGGNTATTNCTNGCAGGATTCCTGTTTGTNATCATTCAAGTGGGNGCNTTATTNGCNTTTAGAGCNACNATNCCCGATGACCAAACNTTCGCNCGTGATGAATTTGAGACGCCNTTCAGGTTGTTGTTTAGACAAACCTGGTTGGGTGCAGGTTTGGTNAGCATNGNNTTNNTCATAGTNACNATAATCGTNGTAATNGCNTATTGGGAAAGTCTGACTACGACTTGGGATAAGTATGGATTAATCCTACTAGCNNTGCCTCTAACTCCATTACTGNTTCCATCAATTTTGGTTCAANGAGAAGANAGNAAAGTTCTGCGAAGNGATGAAGCATATCCCGACTTCATTCGGGCATTAGGTGGTACTGCTCAAGCACGTAGTGCAGAACCTAGTGCCACGATCAGAGCACTACGTGGAATCGATTTCGGAATGTTAGACGAATCAATCGATAGATTGGAGAAGCGTCTCTCAACAAGAATCGACAGTGAGCGAGCGTGGGATTATTTCGCAGCAGACACTAATTCTGCCGTTATTTCTCGATACAATAGAATCTACATCGAAGGTTCGCAGTCCTCTGGTGAACCTGCTGAAACCGCTGATATGGTGTCTCGATCAGTCACAAATCTACTCTCATTGCGAAGAAGAAGGAGCCTTTCCGCATCCACAATGTGGGGTGTAGCATTTGGTTTGCTAATCTCTTCCGTAGTGTCTTTGAATGTAACAATCTCAATTGTTCTACAACTTGGAGAAACCATCGCAGGTGTTGCTACAAGTATTGCTGAAACTACAGATATCGGCTCAATCTCAGATGCAGCTGGTGACTTTGTACTGCCCGTTATGGAGGACCCCACCGCTGTTGCTGACAATATTTTGATGTTCAAAATAATTGCATCAATTCTGATTTTGGTTCAAGTCCTTGCAGTGTCTCTAATCGCAACACGTCTTCGTGGNGGTGGCTTTACTAGTGCAGTTGGCCAGATGATACAATTACTATGGGTAGCGGCTTTAGCAAGCCTGATTTCATCATTCATCTTAGATGGCGCATCAAGCATGTTCTCAACATGAAATTAGAATATAGAGTTGGGTTCGAAGACATCAACGAGAGCCCATCTCTTCCCGAATTCTCTTCTTAGTTGCAGTCCATGAACAGATTGGACATGTTGTCAAGTCGTGATTTCTTGCAGGGCAGTATTCTCTTCCGAAGAATATAATCTGCAAGTGAAGCTTGTTCCATGATTCCTTTGGAAAAATAGCCTTGAGGTCTTTTTCTGTCTTGACTACATTAGTACCGTTAGAAAGCCCCCAGCGTGCTGCTAGGCGGTGAATGTGAGTATCGATAGGGAATGCAGGAACGCCGAATGCTTGAGCCATTACCACTCCTGCTGTCTTGTGTCCAACACCGGGCAGGCTCTCCAAACCCTCGAAAGTATCAGGGATTTCTCCACCATANGATTCAACCAATATCTTAGCTAATTTTGAGATGTTCCTGGCTTTGGTCGGGGCGAGTCCTACTTCACGAATCATCTCTTGAATATGGCTTACTTCCAAGGTCGCCATTCTTGCAGCATCAGGTCCATGACGGAATAATTCGGGTGTAACTTGGTTCACCTTTTTGTCAGTAGTCTGAGCACTCATAAGCACTGCAATCAGTAATTGAAACGGATTTTCATGATCCAGAGGCACTGGCGTTTCAGGGTATAGCTCTTCAAGCATTTGCAAAATCTTTGCAGCCTTTTCCGAGCGTTTCACGATATCATCCTCGATAATCTACACCGTATTCTGCTCCATTGGCCCATGCCCACATGAAACCTAGGAAAATAGAACCTAATGGAATTATGTTACAGAAGAATACTACTGATGGCGAGTAGTTGTTCTCACTTGATCCAGTCGCAAGCCATCCTAGATACCCAACGATTGTACCCGGGAATATCGAAAGAAAACCAATTACAATTGCACGTATGAATCTCATCCAATCACCCAAGCCTCGCAGTCATGGCTTCTCCGCTTAGTGAATTTAAAATGTCGTTTTCTTCAAGCCAACCCTTACGAGCCACCATTACTCCATAGTCAATATCTCCTAATCCCTGTATTGAGTGGGCATCAGGATTGATTACTACAGGTACGCCTAATTCCTTAGCACGCTTACACAATCGCCAATCTAGGTCTAATCTGTAAGGGGATGCATTCAGTTCAACCGCCTTCAGTTCACCTTCTTTGTTAGCTTCAGACATGTGCTCTAGGACAGTATGTAAGTCGACCTCGTATCCGTCTCTTCCCTGCAGGATTCGCCCTGTTGGATGTCCCAATACAGTTGTAGCAGGGTGTTCTAGGCACTTCAGCAAATCTTCAGTATTTTGCGATTCATCTCTTCCTCTCCAGCGTGTCATGGCGTGTACGCTAGCAACAACATAGTCGATTTGTGATAGAACATCATCGGGATGGTCTAACTTCCCGTCTTCCAAAATGTCAGACTCTACACCGCTGAATAAACGGAAATCAACTCCATCATTTTTCCATTCAGCGTTGTACTTTTGCATTGTATTGTGCTGGGCGATTAAATCATCAGCACTTGCACCATTTGCTATTTGCAAAGTTGGAGAGTGGTCAGCAATTCCCAGCCAATTCCAGCCCATTCTTCTCGCTGCATCAGCCATTTGTTCGAGACTTGCTTCACCATCAGAAAGCGTAGTATGATTGTGCAAGGCACCTTTGATATTTGAAAGAGAAATCAATTCAGGAAGATCGTTTGTGGCCGAGGCTTCCATTTCCCCGAGGTCTTCTCTCAATTCTGGAGTAACGTATTGCAAGCCTAAGTGAGCATAGATGTCGGATTCTTCCACAGCCGGTAGTGAAGTCGCTGCAGCTTCTAAGCCAGTCAATTCAGTTTCTGGCATCAATCCAAATTCATTCAGTTTCAGGCCCTTGTCCTGAGCGACTTGTCTCATTCTGATGTTATGTTCTTTTGAACCAGTGAAGTATGCTAGAGTGTATGGGAAGACGTGTGAAGGTACCAATCTGACCTGTGCGTCGATTGTACCGCCTGATTCTAGTTGCTCGTATGATTCGCCACCAATCGCATCGAGTACGTTTGCATCAAGGTGACCAAGGCTGAAACCACCTTCGAAAATAGAAGTGTCAAGGATTACAGACACTTTGGAATCACCCGCGCCTTTGACATCTGCAATTCCTTTGAGAGATAGGATTTCGTTGGTTACAGCTTCTACATCTTCCGCTTTAACAGCGGCTACAATATCCAAATCTCCAATTGTTTCTCTTCTTCTGCGAGCAGAACCAGCAAGTTCTGCTCTTTCAACACCGGGTAATTGCTTAATCATCGAGAGGAAGGTTTGCCCGTAGCGTAGGCCAATGTCGAGTCTCCTGCGAGCAGAGAATCTAGCTAATAAGTCGATACCATCGAGGATTTTTTGCTGGCTTTTGGCACCGAAGCCCTTCATCGGAGCGACTTCATTCTTGACGCAAACCTCTTGCAAATCTGCAACCGACATGACTCCTAATTCGTCATGCAGCATCTTGATTTTCTTAGGGCCGACGCCCGGTATTCCAAGCATTTCGATTAGGCCTTCGGGTGTACTTTCATGAAGTTCAATCCAGTCATCTGGCCACAACCCTTCTCCTACTGCTTGTGAGATAGCAGAACCGAGCCCCTTGCCGATTCCTTTGAGTTCGTAAATGTCGCCACTGGCAACCAACTCTCCCAAATCTTGTGATAGCGAACCGATTAGGCGAGACGCGTTTTGATAGGAGCGGGTACGGAACATGTTTGCACCTGAAAGTTCCAGCAGCACTGCCATTTGATGCAAGGCTGTGCTAACCTGGTTACGGCTAAAGTATGGCGGCCCATTTGCCCGGGGCTTAGCCAGTGTCCAAGATCCGCCTGCCATGATTCTTCCAGTGCGTCTAGGTTCAAGAACTCCTGCCTTTTGGCGTAAACATGGTCGAGACCGAAATCATCGAGACTCTCGCCCAATCAATGTGTTTCATATCGCTTACGGCATTTATTTTCATTGCAACATTTTCCAGAAATGAGAAGATGGAATTGATGGCACAGAACTTCATCATGTTCTCTCTGCTTATTACAGCAGGTATACTGTGGTGGCTATCTTCTTCGGGTGGAGAATTATGGGGTTCAAACTATCTTCCAAAGCCACTATCGGTACTTTGTGTAGTTGTGGCAATAGCTGCTCGTCTGAATATTAAAGGCCAAAATGTGTCCTTCGGGGCTAATCCACACAGTATCGGCAAGAAAGAAGAGGAATAATCAGATTATTTCCCCTTCAGGTTCATCGGTTTCGTCAGCCATTTTTTGGTCGATGAAAGTGCGCATATATTCAGGCAACTCGCCATTTACGAAGATAACGTCGTTAACAGCATCCAATTTTTTCAAAGAGTAGTAAATCTGCATTGCAGTCATTGGCGTTGAGGAACAACCAACGCAACCACCGTCTAAGGAGAGCATGACATTTCCATCAGCAGTATCAATCACTGTTACAACACCGTCATGGGCGTCTAAAACCTCTTGCACGGGTCCGATTTCTCTCAGGACCTCTTCAGCAGTGATTGCCATCACCCAACGGGTACCGCCCCTCATCTATCAACCATCGCATTCAAAACCAATACAATGCTGGGCGGTATATGGGATTATTTTCGAAGGCCGAGATTATGGAATTCAGCGTATCTGGGATGAGTTGTGGAGGATGCGAAGGTAAAATCACCAACGCATTGAGCGAAATTTCAGGCGTGAAAAAGGTCACAGCATCGGCTTCAAATGGAACTGTAATCGTCAAGGTGAAAGGCGTAGAATCACAAGTGATTTCGGATAAAATTACGAGCGTCGGCTTTGTAGTGCAATGAAGCAAAAACGCCTTACGCCGTAGTTTTTCATAGGGATGTCCTTATGAAGGGGAGGTAGGTCGGCGGCCAGCAGGTGTATTTTATGGACATCGAGATAATGGCAGCCGGAGCAGCATTGGTTGGACTAATTGTTGCTTTTGTGTTATACAAGAAGAACGATAGCATTGAAATTGAAGACAAGAAGGTAGCTGAGATCACTCAGGAAATTCAGGATGGCGCAATGGCTTTCCTGTATGCTGAGTACAAGATTCTCTCAATNTTCGTCGTAATTGTTGCAGGATTACTGTACTACGATACTGGCGATTACTACACNCCNGGAGCATTCCTAGCAGGNGCTGTCGCAAGCGTANTAGCAGGNTTCTCTGGTATGAGAGCAGCAACTTCCGCTAANGGNAGAACTGCTATGGCTGCAAAGAGCGGTGGACAACCTGCTGCACTTGCNGTATCATACAANGGNGGNGCNGTTATGGGATTNTCAGTTGGNGGACTTGGNCTACTAGGTATCTCATTGATTGCATANTGGCTAAGTTCTGGAGAAACATCTCACATNGAATCCGCTGCTGGATTCGGTATGGGAGCATCTTCAATTGCACTATTCGCTAGAGTCGGTGGCGGTATTTACACCAAGGCTGCTGACGTTGGTGCTGACCTNGTAGGTAAGGTTGAAGCAGGTATTCCAGAAGACGACCCAAGAAACCCTGGTGTTATCGCTGACAACGTTGGTGACAACGTAGGTGACGTAGCAGGAATGGGAGCGGATATCTTCGAGTCCTTCGTAGGTTCAATCATCGCTGCAATGATTATTGCTAACGGCGATGGATTCGGCGGAGATAACTTCGGCGGAAGTGCTGAAGATTACATTCTGTTACCTATNCTNCTAGGTTTGGTCGGATATGTTGCTTCTCTAGTTGGTGTGTTCTCTATGACCTTCATGAAGGGAATGAAAGACCCTGCAGCGGCTCTAAGAAACACCACCTTCATCGCAGCAATTCTATTCTGGGCAGGCGGTTACCTTGCAATTGACATGCTNAACATGGATGTTGATTCTGATGTAATGCAGGCTGTAATTCTTGGAAGCGTTGTTGGAATTCTAATCGGTCTNGTAACCGANTACTACACTGGAATTGAACCAGTTATGGGNGTTCCAACAAGAGCTATCCCTCACATCGGTGAGATGTCCAAGACAGGACCTGCAACAAACGCAATAGCTGGACTGTCAGTCGGAATGATGTCCACATTTGTTCCAATCCTACTAATTGCAGCAGGTATCTTTGGAGCATTCAAGATTGGTGGCGATGATTTCGGACTATACAACATTGCAATCGCTGCAATGGGTATGCTAGGTACTGTCGGTGTTACAATGACCGTTGATGCATACGGCCCAGTTGCTGACAATGCAGGTGGTATTGCGGAGATGGGAGAACTTGGTTCCGAGGTACGTGAAATCACAGACGCACTAGATTCAATCGGTAACACGACTGCAGCAGTCGGTAAGGGATTCGCAATCGGCTCTGCGGCTCTAACCTCTCTAGCGCTATTCGCAGCATACAGTACTGCGGTTACTTACGATGATTTCAACCTCGATCTTGCAGAGCCATCAGTTGTTATGGGTCTACTAATCGGTGGTGCTCTACCATTCGTAGTCGCAGCAATGACAATGACCAGTGTCGGAAAGGCGGCTGGAGAAATGGTAGTTGAAATCCGCAGACAGTTCAAGGAGATTGACGGTCTTCTAGAAGGTAAGGAAGGAGTCAAGCCAGATTCAGCAACCTGTGTTGATATTTCAACCAAGGCTGCGTTGAAAGAAATGGTCATGCCAGGTCTTGTGGCAGTATTTGCTCCAGTAGCGGTGGGATACCTGTTGGGAGCCTCTGCACTCGGTGGAATGCTTGCTGGTGCTCTAGTCACAGGTGTTCTACTTGCACTATTCATGGCAAACGCCGGTGGTGCATGGGACAATGCGAAGAAGGCAATCGAGCAAGGTCACATTGAAGGTGCAGCGAAGGGCGATGACGCTCACGATGCTGCAGTCATTGGTGACACAATCGGTGATCCATTCAAGGACACAAGCGGTCCAGCTCTGAACATTCTAATCAAATTGATGAGCATCGTTGCGGTTGTTATCGCAAGCGGATTGGATGGCGGTTTACTGTTCTGAGCAGAAAACCCGCATGCTGAAAAACGACACCGTTGTGGGTCAGAACATGCGTGCTTACTTGTTGTCCCTGTTGATGATAACAGTCAGCCTTGCTGGTTGTATCAGTAACGAGGATAATGCCAGTACTGATATCGGTAATACTACCGAAGATGATTTGGTTTTACCTGAATGGCAAATTGGCGACCAGTGGTTGTATACTTTCATCACTCCACAGTTCGGAGAAGACAGTACCCGCTTAGTAGTCGCAGACGTTCGTGAAGATGATGGCTTATTCATGCTAGGCATCTCCTCTGAGGGAGAGGCTCAAAGGCACGCAGTGATCAACCACAACCCATTTTTGGGTAGAGTTACTATGGACGGCTTATCTGTTTACGAGAATGGAGAACCCCAACCAGTTTTCAATTTCCCTTGGGAGGCTGGCAACACTTGGGCGTTCAGACTCTTAGGCCAAGATTGGAGTGCGACTACTGATAATATCTACAATGGGGAAGTCACAGTATCTGCAAGTTCAACTGAAGGTCACCAACTTAGCTACGTCTTTAGTGGTCGCCAGGGTTTCATCATGAGTCTTCTATGGACAGATAATGAGGGTGTAGTTAACTTACAAATGAGTCTCATCCAAAAGGATACAGGATATACAGGGGATGTATTCTTCTACCGTGCAGGAGATTTACACGATAACTTGTATGAAGAAAATGATCAAGAAATTTATGATTCATTCTTTGATGAGGGCTATTCTCCCAATGAAGCATGGGATACTCTAGTTTGGTATCTCGATGTAGAAATCGACGACAAAGGAGGTTCTGGAACATTGACTATAAGCGACCAGCAAGATGGCACATCTCCGTTATCTAGAGCTTGGGGTAATGGGGCAACCGAAAAAGGATCGTTCGGTACTATTCCATCTAAAACAGGCGAGCATAGAATAACTCTAACATTGCAAGGTGAAACTTCATTTGTTCAACTCAAAGTCGCAGGTGCACTTGTCCGTTCTTGGACATTGTGAGGTGGCAAAATGCCCACACTTGTCATGATGCACGGAATGACTGGTACTTCAGAGATGATGCAACCATTCGCTGAGAAGATATTGCCGGATGGGTGGGATTTACTGGTGCCACAGGCAGAGTTTGAACATCCTAAGCGTGGATTTACCTGGTGGAGGTATGAAGGCGGAGATAATCCAGGAAGAAGAATTCTAACCGCCAAAGAGCTTTCAGATGTTGATGCTTCTTTGCTCAAACTCTCGAATATTCTTCCCGATGATGAATTGGTTCTAGGCGGCTTCAGTCAAGGAGGCGCGATGGCTCAAGAACTT
>PBXT01000070.1 GCA_002727695.1 Methanobacteriota archaeon
TGTGGTTTGTTTCAACACTCGAGGATGTTTTTGCAATACCAATCCTGATTATCTGGGTATCTGTTATTGTTCAGTTTAGAGCAACTCACAATGAGCTTGCAAATGAAACAACAGCATCGTAGTCAGGCTCGACACCAGGGTTTTCAGCAACCCAGCGATGTTGTACTACGCCTTCTTTATCGATTACAATAACAACTCTGTTAGCACTGACATAGCCTTCAATTCCGCCTAGACCAGTGAAGGTAGCATCATACATTTTGACAACATTTCGGTCTACGTCAGAAAGTAGTGTGAATTCTAGTTCATACTTGCGAGCAAATTCTGCGTTAGCCCATGGTGAATCAACACTTATCCCAAGAACTACGGCATTTGCATCATTTAGCTTCGACATGTTATCTTGGAAAGCGCACATTTCTTTGTCGCATACTCCTGTGAATGCTCCTGGATAAAATGCAAGGACTACAGTTTTACCAGCATAATCAGACAACGAAACATCGTCTTTGCTAGTGTTTTTCAATGTAAAGTCTGGGGCCGCATCTCCGACTGAGGTCATAGTACCTCCACGAGGTCTAACACATTACATTTGCTCAGGCAACATGAGCACAATAATCAGAATATGCCTGCATTCATGACCTTGTTCCATGCTGTGATGAAATCGGCCACGAATTTGTCCTTGTTGTCATCTTGAGCATAGACTTCAGCGATTGCACGAAGTTGTGAATTGCTTCCGAATACTAGGTCATATCTTGTTGCTCTGCGGACCTTTTCTCCTGAAGAGCGGTCGTGAGCCTCGTAAGAGTTGCTTCCGGTTGGTGTCCACTTTACGCCCATGTCGAGTAAGGTCTCAAACCACTCGTTTGATAGGCTAGAGCCATCACTGAATAGTCCTCTATCATCAGATGAAACACCGAGTGATCTCATACCACCGACTAGAACAGTCATTTCTGGAGCAGTCAAGCCAAGAAGTTGGGCTTTGTCCAACATCATTTCTTCAGGGCTAACAGCGAAGTTTGTCTTCAGATAATTTCTGAAGCCGCACGAAACAGGTTCTAGTACAGAGAATGAATCAACATCGGTTTGTTCTGCAGTTGCATCTCCACGACCGGGAGTGAATGGTACTTCTGCACCACAAGCCATCTCAATTCCAACATTTCCTGCTAGCACAATTGTGTCTGCAATACTTGCACCGTTCGCCTCAGCGATTCCGGTTAGTACACCAAGAACCTTGGAGAGTTGGTCAGGTTTGTTTGCTTCCCAATCCTTCTGAGGGGCTAGTCTAATGCGAGCACCGTTTGAGCCACCACGGAAATCGGANCCACGGAACGTGGATGCGCTTGCCCANGCAGTCTCAACCATTTCTGGGATTGAAAGACCGCTTCCCTTGATTGCTTCCTTTACTGCATTTACATTGTAAGATGTGCTTCCTNCTGGAACAGGGTCTTGCCATATGAAATCCTCTTCAGGGACATCTGGACCTAGGTAGCGTGACTTTGGCCCCATGTCTCTGTGTAGAAGTTTGAACCATGCCTTCGAGAATGCATCAGCAAAGTCATCAGGATTCTCGTGGAAGTGTTTTGAGATCTTCCTATATTCAGGGTCTCTGATCATTGCCATATCTGCAGTTGTCATCATTGTTGGTACCTTGACTGACGGGTCCTCTGGGTCGGGAGCCATGTCTTCTTCAGCTTGGTTGGAAGGTGTCCACTGATGTGCTCCGGCTGGGCTCTTCTCTAGTGTCCATGTTTCATCGTACTTGAATAGCATGTCAAAGTAACCGTTGTCCCATTTGATTGGATTAGCGGTCCAAGCACCCTCAATTCCGCTGGTGATTGTATCTCTACCTACGCCGGATTTGTAATCGCTAGTCCAGCCAAATCCTTGCTCTTCGATACTGCCACCTTCTGGTTCTGGTCCTTTGTGATCTTCCGGTCCTGCACCGTGTGCTTTTCCGAAAGTGTGACCTCCCGCAGTTAGGGCAACGGTTTCCTTGTCATTCATTGCCATACGGCTGAACGTTTCACGGATGTCTTGAGCGCTGAGTAGCGGGTCAGGGTTCGCGTTAGGACCCTGTGGATTGACGTAAATCAATCCCATTTGAACCGCTGCGAGCGGGTTTTCAAGATCTTGACGAGTCTCTCCATACCTGTCGTCACCTAGCCATTCGTCTTCGCTTCCCCAGTATATGTCATCTTCAGGGTGCCAAATGTCCGGCCTTCCTCCTCCGAAACCAAGAACTGGTCCGCCCATGGATTCAATAGCAATCTGTCCTGTTAGGATTAGCAGGTCTGCCCAACTAATTCCGTTACCGTACTTTTTCTTAATTGGCCACAATAGACGTCGTGCTTTGTCCAGATTTCCATTGTCTGGCCAGCTGTTTAGAGGAGCAAATCGTTGAGCACCGGTTCCACCGCCTCCGCGACCGTCTCCGGTTCTGTAAGTTCCAGCAGCGTGCCATGTCATTCTAATGAAGAATGGTCCATAGTGGCCGTAGTCTGCAGGCCACCAGTCTTGGCTGTCGGTCATCAAAGCGTGCAAGTCAGCCTTGAGTTCTGCATAGTCAATTGAGTTGAATGCATCCTTGTAAACGAAGTTAGTACCCATTGGGTTTGATTTGACATCGTGTTGATGAAGTATGTTCAGGTTTAATTGGTTAGGCCACCAATCCATATTCTTCATTCCACTGTTGCTTGTGCTTATTGCCCCGTGCATTACTGGACACTTGCCGTCACTGCTCATTCCGCGCATATACTTTTGATTGTGTAGTTACATATGAACTATAGTGTTCATCAGGATAACAAATCTTGTTCAGGTGAGAAATCGTGTCTAAGTTGAATCGCGTCAATAGTTCGAATTGGAAGGATTTTTTTAACTTAAATTTGGTATATGTTATGTTTTCAAAAAATGATTGCGAACAGTGTGAGCATCTAGAATCAGAAATAAATTCTAGTAAAAATCTACATTCTTTGGAAATGTGTAAAGTCGTTTTGAGTGACTCAGGTCTCGCCGACTTGAAGATGGAACACAATTGGATATCTAATATCGATATTCTCCCTTTCAACGCGATTTTTTCAAATGGAAAGATGATTGAATCATGGTCAGGAAGTAGTATTGAGAAATTTAATTCGAAGTTGAAGAAACACACGGATTGAAGCGAATATCAATACAATACCTACTGGTGGTTATGCTATGCAGACAATAATCCTGTCAGCGCTCTTCGCAGGATTTGTCGCAATATTGGTAACCGTTGCAATAGAAAAATGGGGTGGAATTGTGGGGGGAGTTCTTGGGACTCTTCCTACTACAATAGTGCCAGCCGCGATGGGAATGTATGTGGAAGCAGGAGAGCAAGACTTGGCAACCAGCATGTCTCTGATCCCATTTTGGATGCTATTGAACGCATTATTCGTTGCCTCATGGGTTGTATATCCGCGGATGAAAGAGGGAGTTAGTCTTGGCCAGATGATTTTCGTTAGCCTTGGATTTTGGACTGTGCTGGCGGTGTTGATGACTATCTCTCTGAGTGAAGCATTGAACTATCTTTCAGAAACTACTGTTGGAATTGCCGGATTTGTATGCTTAGTCAGCCTTGGGTTATGGATGACATGGATTCCTGTTGCTGCGCCTAAGGGGAAGAAACCGGTCACGAAAATGGTTCTTACAATTAGAGGTTTGGCAGCAGCAACTGCTATTGGAATCGCAGTACAATTTTCCGGCATGGGAATGCCTATCATCGCAGGCTTAGCATCGGTTTTCCCTGCCATATTCTTGACTACGATGGTGGCATTGTGGATCTCTCAGGGTTCTGATGTTCCGACCGGTGCAGCAGGGCCTATGATGCTAGGAGGCTCTTCTGTTGCAATGTATTCACTGATTGCGCCTTGGGCTTTACCTGAGTACGGAATTTATGCTGGCTCAGCAATGTGTTGGATTATCTCTGTCGTGCTAACCTCACTGCCAGCTTATTCTTGGCTTTCTTGGAGGAAATTGCAATTGACGAATAGTTAGTTAACTTTGCACCACTCGTACATTGATTGGATAACCGGTGCTAGAGTTCTTGATTTATCAGTCAAGGAATATTGTGCAGATTTAGAGTAAAGCACATCCATTTTCTTTTCAATAAAACCTGAATGTTCTAATTCAGTTAATCGCCTTGATACTGTTGTTGATGCAGAATCAACTCGGCGTTTCAGATCAGTGAAACTTAGGTTTCTATTGGCTAGATGCAATTCCAAGAGGACATGTAATGCCTTTGATTTAGTTAACAATTCTAGAAGGTCATCTACCTTACCGTAAACCGGGTCACACTCATTTTCTGACATAGAAACAATTTTCCCATATTTTCCTGATATATGATTCCTAACTCTAGTTGCCTTGGTTAGTAACAGCAGTGTTACCCAAGTCTTAAACGACAGACAGCATAGCACGACACATGCGTTTTGCTGTATTTATGTTGACATTGTTAATGGCTTCAAGTACGACATTTTGCATCGCATTTAACGTCGAAGAAAGCGATTTGCTAGACGCAGAGTTCAGCGAATTGGAAAGCGGAGGTAGCACTACTTGGGTAATTTCACCAAGCTCAGGCTCCCACTTCGGAGGCGACAACATAACGCTAACAGGCTCCGATTTCTCATCCTTTTTCCCAGCAGGGGATTTGTGGGATAATTTCACTATTGATTCTTCAGCAGATGTAGGTACATTCTCATCGATTGTAGCCGATTCCAATGGTGAACTTCACATCGCTTATCGCGATGTTACGAATGGTCATTTGAAGTACGCATCCAATGCAGGCGGGTCTTGGACTAACTATCCAATTGACAATGGCGGGGGATACATTGGTAGATACACATCAATCGACGTAGATTCCAATGATAAGGTACACATCTCTTATGGTAATCTGAATACCTGGGATCTAAGGTACGCCACGAATGTTGCAGGATCATGGACACGAAGTACAATCGACAACGGTGGAAGCAATGGTCAAGCAGGTATGTATTCTTCTTTAGAGATCGATTCCAATGATGTGATTCATGTTTCTTATTGGGCCCGGAATATGGATTTGAAGCATGCAACTAAATCGGCATCTAGTGGAGGCACTTGGTCAGATTATACTGTCGACTGGGGTTCAATTACAGGAGAATGGACTTCAATCGCTCTAGATTCAAACAATAAGCCTTGGATATCCTTCGTATCAGAAACTTGGGACCGCCTTGAATTGGCCCATAAGTCGGGAAGCAGCACTACTACATGGTCGGATTCAATTGTTGATTCTGGAAGTTCGGGAGAAATTGACAATGGTACATCAATCGCTATTGACTCAAATGACGCGAAGCACATTGTGTACTACGATGATGACAATGGCGACCTGAGATATGCGGATTATAATACTCAAACAAATCTTTGGCAAAATGCGATATTGGATAGCAATGGCGATGTTGGCAAGTTCCCATCCATAGCCATTGACTCACAAGATAATCTGCACGTTGCTTACTACGATAACGGAAATCAAGAATTGAAGTATGCGTACAATGATGGATCATCCTGGAATATATCAACTCTGGATACTTCTGGAGGAATGCACCCTTCGGTTACTATTGATTCGAATGATAACATCTACATTTCATATTATGATGACACAAATTCAAATCTCAAGATGATTCAACAAATCGTGAACTCAAATGAACCTCTTGGAGAGGTACAAGTTGAGTTTGTTGGCTATGGAAATGTAACCGGTACTGTGCTTGATGACGAGACAATCACCTTCGCCTCTCCCCCAGGAAATATTGATGGAGAGGTTGTGGACTTGGCAATTTGGTTAGCGAATGGAAGTAAAATCGACCTCTCTGTGAGCTTCGAATATGAGACATATGATTCCGATGGAGATGGTATCCCAAACACATCTGACGATTGTCCACAAGCATACGGCGATTCGACAATCGACCTAACAGGCTGTCCAGACAACGATGGTGATGGATACAGCAATTCAGGCGATGCTTTCCCTAACGACCCGAGCCAATTCAGTGATTATGACAATGATGGCTGCGGAGATAATCCCGAAGGANTAAATCCTGACCAATTCCCCTATGATACTACACAATGTACGGATTCTGATTCTGATGGGTATGGGGATAATATCAACGGCAATAATCCTGACTTTTTCCCATCAGATTCTAGCCAGTGGAATGACACCGACGGCGATGGATTTGGAGACAATCCTCTAGGTAACAATTCAGATGGGTGTCCAAATGAGTATGGCAACTCGACCTTCCCCGGTCTAGGATGTCTTGATTCGGATGGCGATGGTTATGCAAATACATTCGATGCATTCCCATTCGACGCAAATGAAACTCACGATACTGATAGCGATGGAGTCGGTGACAATGCAGACGCATTCCCACTCAATGGAATGGAACAATTCGATATTGATGGTGATGGGATTGGAGACAATTCTGATGCGTTCCCAGAGGATGCTAATGAGTCGGTAGATAGCGATGGAGATGGCGTAGGAGATAACTCGGATGCCTTCCCTAATGATCCAACTGAATCCATAGATTCAGATGGAGACGGTATCGGCGATAATGCTGACGAATATCCAATGGTTGACAATTTCCTTGATACCGACAATGATGGAACCTTAGATCTAGAAGACGCATTCCCTGAAGATTCAACTCAAAACAACGACTCTGATGGCGATGGATACGGAGATAATCAATCCGGAAACAATCCAGACATGTTCCCTAATTTAGCCACACAATGGGCTGATTCTGATGGTGATGGTTATGGTGATAATTGGGGCAATGCTTCATGGAATGAAACCCGATTATTCGTGTGGCCAGGACAGTTCATTGAAGGTGCTGAACAATCAGACCATTGTCCAGATACTAGTGGTAATTCAACCGCTGATGGGTTCTTTGGATGCTCCGATGGTGACGGAGACGGAATCGCAGACCGGTACGATGAAGTCAACGGTACTCTTCCTCAAGACAGTGATTCAGATGGTGTTCTAGACGGTGAAGATCTTTGTCCAGATACTACTGAAGGCGTTTCTGTTGACGAAAATGGATGTGAAATCACAACCCAATCAGAAGATGAGTCGGATTCAGAAACCGATGAATCATTCATCGAATCCTTGTTTTCTGGTGATAGTGATACCGTAACAACCACTGTTGGATTCGGTGCAATAATGCTGGCAATTGTTGCCTTACTGCAGACAAATATGGTTGCAGCAATGCTTCCTGAGGCTTTCAAGTGGGTACAGGTTCTTAGGCGTTCACATAAGCTAACTGGTGAGGAAATGAAGGAGTTGACTTACCTTCAATCTCTAGTTCAGGCCTACTACTATGACTCTAGTATGTTGAATCAAGAACTTGAGCAATTACGAGCGGATTTGACTGGGCGTTACACGAATAACGAAATCAAGAAAAAGACTAGAGAAAAGATTGTCACATTGATTGATGATTTGCAAAGAATGGATGAAACTCAATTAGGCGCTATAGCCAACAGCGAGGNATATTTCGGCCTTGCCGACACTACAGATGTTAGTGAGAGAACTGAATTGCTAGAGCAAGAGTTGGCCATGCGAGATTACGACCAAACTCCAGTTGTCGCACCAGCAGTCGTTGCCACTCATCCTGATGCAAGCATCGTGGGTGGAATTAGCCCTGAGGACGGTCATGAATACTTGGAGCATCCTGCAGGAAGCGGCGAGTGGTATTACAGAAATCAAGAGACCAGAGAATGGGAAAGATGGCAATAATTACATTCCCAAAAAGAAAACCATAACCATCACACTGACGACTACAATCAGTATGACTTGAGTTAACAAAGAAGGGCCATCTTTGTCACTTTGAGCAAGGTCATTCCATTGCTCGTCCATTACTGCATACCCCGATTAAGAGTCCTAGTCCAGCGATCACTTGCAGGGACTCCAACCACATTCAGGGTTGCAAAGGTCACCCCTTTTGTGTCCAGTAATTTGGTTCTGAAATTGTCTAAGTCAAGCAAGCAACAAGGACAGTGTGGTCTACTAGGCTGGACGGTGATTGTGACTTCCCCGTCTGCTGCTACATCGATGTTTTGAACAATATCTCTCTTTGCCCATGGCAACTCATCATGGGGGTCAACCCACTCAGCCGCTAGGCGTGCAACCCTTCTTTGAAGCGCTGCATGTTTTCGACTCACTCAACATCCTCCAAGCGCAATTTTTCGACCTTGCCTTCAGCTTCAGNTAATTCTTCTTGGCAGGATTTTAGAAGTTTGGAGCCTTCTTCAAACAGCTTCAATGTCTCATCTAAGTCATTGCCTCCAGCCTCAAGTGCAGCCACAATTTCTTCCAATCTTTTCATCGCTTCAGCATAACTCATTATTTCACCTCAGTTTGAACTTGGCCGTCCTTCAATACCACCGTGAGTGGGTCACCCTGTTTCAACCCGNCGATGCTTGTCACAGGTTTTCCTTTTTCATCCATTGCCATAGAATAGCCTCGCTCTAAAACTCTAGTAGGATTGGTTGATTTTAGTATGGATTCGAACCCAGTGTGGCGATTTTTCTGTATCATGAAGAATCTTTCAACCGAAGAAACCATTCTGCTCGACAATTGTGATTGTCGTAATTTTGCGTTAGAAATTCCACGCATTGGAGCAGCGCTTAGTCTGAAAATCAGGTTTGAGATTTTTTCATTNTGTCTGACAAACAACTTGTCAAGAGCAAAATCTAGACGGTCTTGAGCCTGAGCAATCATTGCAACCAACTCATCTTTGACTGGAACAACTCTCTCAATTGCATTGGATGGTGTTGAAGCACGTATGTCTGCTATCATGTCACTGACCATATAATCAGACTCATGACCGACTGCACTGACAACTGGTACCGAACAGTCGATCATCGCTTGGCAAACCGATTCGAGATTGAATGACCACAAATCTTCGGGAGAGCCNCCTCCTCTGCCCACGATTATTAAATCTGCATTTTTCTCTGCATACTTGATAGCGCGGACGATTTGTCCAGGAGCCTCATTACCTTGAACCAAAACAGGAATCACACTGTAGGAAAAATTGGGCCAACGGTCGGAAATCAATCGCTGCATATCGGCTAGTGCGGCACTACCTGCACCGGTAATGATGTGCAACTTTTTCGGTATCAAAGGTGCTGACTTTCGNGGTCTATCCATGGTTCCATCTAGGCGCCATTTTTCAATCAACTCTTGGCGGGCCTTTTCCAATTCTCCAATGCTCTTTACAGGTTGGACTCTAGATGCTTTGAATTGCATTCTACCTGTTTTCACATACACATCGATTCCACCTAATGCAATCAATTTCATACCCTCTTTGATGTTTTGCGAAATGAAGGAATCATTCCCTCCGAATAGTACGCAATCTATCGAACCCTTGCTATCTGTGAGCGTAAAGTATGTATGGCCTGATCGAGCAAGAGTGAACTTCGTCAACTCGCCAATTATTGCTGCATTGCTCAGGTATGGCTCGTTAACTAANGCGCTTCGAGCTAGAGCCACAAATTGCCCTACCTCTACAGCCTCACCCGCCATAGTTTAGATTGGATGTCCATGGTTCTTGAATAATCGCTTTTCTAAGGAAGGAGTTTTGAGGGGGCGGCATTTCCGCATATCTGTTCCAGTACGGGGTTGGCCCCTCTAGGAATGGTGATGTTATGAGCGACAAGGATGCTTCAAAGGATAGTCCTGATGAAGATGAGGACTGGATGTCCTATGCTAATGCAGGCTTTGGGTCAACTGATTATTCCCTTTGGGATGATGCTGGTCAAGAGGCAGAAATCGTTGCTGAACCAGAATGGGATGAAGAAAATCTTCAACTTGATACGGGGGAAGAAGAAATACCTGCGGCACCAAAACCTGCAGGCCTCAAGCATCTAGTAAGACTAGGTTGTTGCAATCACTGCCTTGGCCGAGTTGGTGGAAAGAAGAGATTCGGCCAATCCAACTTGGAATCTGGAATTGAGATTAGAGCAACCGTTGTTGATACAGATTCAACCATGGCAAATGCTAGAGAAGAAACGCCGTTATGTCCGTTCTGTGAAAATCTATTCGATGAGGCGCCTCTACTAGCCGAATTGATACAGGAATCGGTTGGCGAGAGAGAATGCTCTCGACTACAGTTGGGCGCAAGGATTCCAAAGGACCAATCTGAAGCTGAAGACCATCTTCGCAAGAGGTTCGGTGCAGGTGGTTCTGCCCCACTAAAATCTAGTTTGGTGGAAGAGGTTGCTCGCCAACTCGGCGAACTTGGAATGGGGCAAAACTTGGTTGTAGAAAAGCCAGAAATCCTTGCATTAATCGATGTTCTAACACTGACGGTAGAACTTGATATTCGCTCACACTATGTGTATGGAAGATATCGAAAATTAGAGAGAGGGATTCCGCAAACAAAGTGGCCATGCCGTGCCTGCAAAGGACGCGGTTGTGAGAAATGTGATAACACTGGCCTGCAATATAAATCGTCAGTCCAGGGCCTGATTGGAGACCCAATACTCGACCTATTCGGTAGCGAAGAACACGCTTTCCACGGCATGGGTAGAGAGGATATTGATGTTAGATGTCTAGGGCGCGGCAGGCCTTTCGTCATCGAACTGAAGAAGCCACACAAGCGCAATGTAGACGCTAATCTCATCATGGAAGCAATCAATTCTAGCGCTGAGGGCCGTCTAGAAGTTTCTGACATGAGAGCTTCGAATAGAAGCGAGGTTGTCAGAGTGAAGGACACCCCTGCCGAGAAATCATACACAATCAGATATCTGATTGAACCAATCACTCAGTCTGAGCTTGATGAATTAACTCAAGTAATGGAAATACCGAGTAATAATCAGGACAGGAATCGCCGAAGAAAGAACCACCATCGCAGAAAGAAACCCGAGCCTAAAGTCGAGGAAGAAATCGATTATTCCTCTTTGAAAAAAGCGGAATTAGTAGAATTGTGTGAACAGAAAGGACTAGCTAAGAGCGGAACTAAAGACGTACTGATTGAGAGACTTACTTCATTCAAGGAGGAAACTCTTCCTTTGCCTGAGAGAGATCATGTCATGGAAATTATGACCAATCTGCAAGGTTGCACGTTAGCGCAGAGAACCCCTGAAAGAGTCGCTCATCGCCGTGCTGATAAGATCCGAAAGAGAATGGTTCTCGAAACCTCAAACCCTTCCATCGAAGAAGATGAGAATGGAAATCTGGTTGCAGAGTTTAGTTTAAGATGCGAATCGGGCACCTATGTCAAAGAAACAGTGCACGGAGATAGTGGCAGAACTCAACCATCTATCGCTTCTCTAATCAAGGCAAAATGTACTGTTGAATGGCTCGATGTAGCCGATATTCATGCAGATTAGCGCGTCGCGGTGCTTATATGGGTCGGGCAGGTCGGCAGGTTGCTTCGAATGGTCTTATG
>PBXT01000071.1 GCA_002727695.1 Methanobacteriota archaeon
CGGGGACAGGAGGAGTTACCGACAACTGGGTCAACATCCTTACGACTCGCACTGTAGGCGTCCAAAACGGATATGTTGTGTTCTATGGATACAACATGGGATATGATTCAATTAGCACATCACCATTGGGCGACAACAACACATTTGATTCCGAAAATATGGGCGACAACATGATTGAAATCGCCCTTGATGAAAGAGATAGAATGATCCGCTGGCAAGATGGCTCTGGAGTCGTGCACGAAGAAAGTGCTAGCGGTTTGGTAGTACTGTCAACTCCATGGGGAGATTATGAACATCAAATCGCAGAATTGCCTAAGGTCAATCATTTTGATGTAACACTTGATTTGCCATCCTTATCATTTGATTCACTTGTAGAGAGTGATGACGAAAACAATGTCGATTCGAGGCTAGGGGTAATGGCAACGGTAACCAATAACGGTGATGCGGCTGCAAATTTCCTTATCGATTGTATTTCTAACGGAGTCGATGCAAATGTAGGAGTGAATGTTCCTTATTCTGCAGGACCTGGCGAAACGATTGAGATTCCTATGAACTGGGATTCTGCTGTTGAAGGAGAACTAACTCTATATTGTGAGATTTTCGTGCCATATCACTTCAATGGATTCGAAGTAGTGTCTACTCGTAGCGCATCAACCAATCCGGTTACTTGGTCCATAGAGGATGATGAATCTACGAACTTAGTACTACCAATCGCTATTGGTTTGGTAGCTGCAGTAGTGATTTTCGTCTTAGTTCTCAGAAGACAAATGGGTATTGAAGCAGCGAAAGAATACTCACACGTTGCTGAAGTGTCTAGTGAAGAAGACGAAGACTCTGGAGTAATTGAGTGATCACGCCTTCACTTTACGAATTCGAACGTACACGACTTCCCCGTTGATTACCTTCCGAACACGACCATCTGCTGTCCTGTTGGAGGACAATGTGTTAGCACCTGTTCGCTTCGGTTTTAGAGAAGACCTTCGCCTAGGCGGTGGAGGAATATTGGCGGCTTGTGCATCATCTAGTGACCAATTGACCATGCGATTTTGTCCGTTGGTCTAGGTATAAACCGTTGTTTCACTCAAAGTGATCCAAAAGTGACCTCGGGTTCAGCATTCGCTTGCTGGCTCATCATTGTTATTGGCTTCGTTTGATTCCCAGTGGAAGTCAATTTGCGAGCTAGTGTCTGTGTAAGTATCTCCTAATGCATTGACAATTTGTACTTCGAATGTATAGCAATCATCTCCATTGTAGAAATCATCTCGATCTAAATCACCTGCATTGGTACCTGGCATTACGACCCATCCTCCAAAGAATTCTCCAATTCCGTTTACAACACCCTCATTTGCATTAATCGTAGCGTATTGATATTCGACATTACTGCCCTTCTTTACAACCAATGTTGCACTCCAATCAGATGCTATTGTCTTTGGAGTAGTGCCAGTGAAAAAGTTGTTTGAGAAACCATAATCCGCACTTGGGTCACCCATTCCAATGATCATTTCCACTGTTATTCCTGTGTAGGTTTTTTCTCCGTTAGAATTTGTGTCAAAAACTTCAGTGATTCTAACGAAACCAGTGTCGACTTCCCTGTTCATAATATCGTTAAACTTCACGCTATCTTCTCCACCCTCAGATGTAAGCTTAATCTCGTAATCGACTTTACTCATGTCATTCATATTCATCGAATTGCCAGCCCAGAATTCATCTAAAGAAATCGAATGGCTCCCTCGGTCAATGTTTATTTCATCATCATGAGAATACTGGACATTGCCGTCAACTAAAACTTCGACAGTGTAAGTCATGCCACTTGGACCGAAGAATGACAAGTCGATTTCGTCCTTTTCTCCATCTAATTCAATAGATGCAATTGTAACTGCGCCTCCTGCATTCATGAAAATCGTTCCAACTATTGTCGCAATGAATAAACCTGCGAAACCAACTGCAGTAAGCACGATTTTTGATTTTGACAGCTCTTGTTGGAGATAATCTGAGCTGTTGAATAAAGTCCATCCAATGAGCATCAAGAATATCGCAAGAATGTAGTCTGTTAATGTAGCATATAGCCAACCATTTTGAATTAACAAGAACATGCTGATCAGAAGTGCTACTACTCCTGCAACTTGTAGACCAATGGTAATCTTTGAATCGAGTTGCAGTGATCCTTCTGTATCCATGGTAGTATCTATCACTGCCTCTTTTGGAGCAACTGATTCGTTTGCAGTCTTGTTTGCTTTGTCTAGAAGTCCACTCATCTCAATCACCAATGTGTGCCTACAATGAAGTCCACGGAATGTACTTCGTTATGAATACAACCCCTATATGGGTCAATTACAGTGACAATTGGTATGCCGATTTCACAGACCGGGAGCTGCTTCGCGCCAGTCTGCTTCTTCGTCATCTTCATCGTCTTCCATGCTTCTTCTAGCAATCACTGCTGCTGCCATACCAAGCATTGCAAGGGAAGGAATCANTTCGAAACCTGGAAGATANACACCACGGACATAGATGGTAATCATCTGNGCCATTGAGTTACAACCGCTTGTTTCGTATCTNCATGAGAACTCAGAGATNGCTTCGAACTCTAGAGTGTGNTATTCATCAGTCCANCCTTGNTTCTTAGGAGTACGGACCATGACACGGACCTTCATAGGNGCCGCCATACCTTCAATNTCNACNGAAACTAGNGGGATAGAGATCTGGAATCCTTTTTCTTCCAATTTATCTCTNGAGTCATCNGTNACNCCGACCTTGAACTTNTCAGCCCANTTTCCTTGATTGTANACTTTGAACTCAAAGTTGTGATCNGTCTTAGGAGACAATTGTAGGAAAGGNTCGGTAGCTTCAACCTGTAGACGGCTGAACTGTAGGATGTTGATAATCATCTGAACNTGNGATTCAGCNATGTTTGGTGGAGGTGCACCGTTTGCTTCGACAACTGTTGCAGTTACGATTAGGTTGCGACCAGACATTGTCATTCTTTGGTCTGCTCTAACGGTGGTCTGGAACTCAGACTCGCCGTTAGGTGCCAGGGTAATTGTACCAGGAGCAGCAACTACCAAACCATCGGCTGAAACTTGGATTTGAATTCTCTCAACATAGGAGTTAGGGTTTGAAACCTTACAGTTTGCGAATCCAGTAAGCGTAGCACCAGGATAAACTGGTACGTCAACAGCACCGCTAGGATTTGGAGATAGACACTGCAAATCCACGGCAGGAACAGAGACCTGAGCCGCTGCCGGTGTTGCTATTACTAGGGTGCTTGCTAGGTAAACTGCAAGTAGGAACAAAGAACGTCGTAGTGCCTTCATTAAATCACCTGTGTTCCGACCCAACTTCTCGACCCTCATAACCATTTTGGGAACTTGCCTTAATCAAAAGGGATAACTGGGNCGCTTTTGGNGTTNGGCACATGTTGATATGCTNTAGNCGATTCGANCANNATATCAGAGGGATTTGATGAGTGACGAATTTATGATTGAAGCAGAAGCACATTGTGACGGACCATGTGGTGTTTACGACCCTGCTAGTGCCAGAGTAGCTGGCGAAGCAGTGCAGTCGATGACCAAGAAAATGATCGCACTAGCCGAGAACCATGGTAACGATTGCGGTTCTGCAACTTACCTAAACACCATGAGTAGATATGCAGCTATCAAGGAAGAAGAAGCACAGAAGTGCAAGGATGAATTGCTAGTTTTATGGACTGATTTCTTCAAGCCACAACACCTTGAAGCAATCCCCGACCTTCACGACACATTCTGGAACGCAGCAAAACTTTGCTCCGCATGCAAAGTAGAAGTTTCCGCTGACCACGCACAAGAATTGATGGATGCAATCGAGTCCATCCACAACATGTTCTGGTCGGCCAAAGGCCGTGAAGTTCCATGGATTCGCGCATCCTGAATGTGAAAATCAAAGGCGACTCAATGTGGCCTACATTCAATGATGGCGATGTAATCGCTTGTGAACACTATGATGGGCAACCCGTCTCAGTAGGTGACTTGNTTGTATTTACACATCCATTCAAGAATGAAGTGNCATGCGTAAAGCGTGTCAAATCGTTAACCGAAAAAGGATATTTTGTGGAAGGTGACAATCCCGACCCTCTTGCGAGTGAGGATTCTCATAACTTCGGGCCTGTATCCGAAGATGCAATTTTTGCATTNAAGAAAGAGTAATTATCTCTGCTCAAAACAATCGAAATCGATCAAGTAAGTTGTACCCAATAGGGTGAACCTCTCTTCGAGACTCAAACTGCTATCGTGGAATTCTATGGTGAATGTGTCTGCTTGTGTGAATATCATCTTCAGTGCACCTTCGTACCTCTTCATGATTGTAGCAACATGAACTCCGCCTTTCATCACATTAAATCTGAAATTTTTCCATTGGAAGAGGCTACTCGAAATTGTAAATGTAGGCACTCCCATAACACTAATTCCGTAGTTACGTCCAATCCAAGAAAGTCGTTTTGCTCTGCCAATTTCTTGACCTCCAATAGTCGCAGCAATTTCTGCAAAAATAAATCTAAACGGTTTGCGCATTTCTGCAATTTCTGCACCGTTCATTCCNAACAACTTCACATCTGCAGCCCTGGAATTTCTGAATATTTGTCGCAAAAAGAAGCCACCTACGCCACCNGTTTCTGCAGATTGTGCAAGTTTCTGACCATTCGGAGCGTGTAAAGAATACTTGTTAGCTGAGTCGAATCCCACCAATACTCCAGATAATTCGACTTCTTGGTTTACTACAATCGCTTGCTGCATCAACATACTCTGAAGTTGTTGGTCCATNCCTCTCCCAAGAGGTTTTAGTTATGATGGCTTTGGACGTGGNTTCTCTCAATNGGTTGCATTAGAGTGGACCCGGAGGGTGAGGACTGGACGAGCGTAGAGAAGAATGTCCGAACCCGAGGGTGCATTTTCGAATGAGTGAAGCGAATGAGAAGATGGACCCGGAGGGACTTGAACCCACGACCGCCCGGTTATGAGCCGGGTGCTCCAACCAACTAAGCTACAGGTCCGTAGCAANCACTCTCANGAGGTTGGTAGTCTTGATTGTGATGGTTTAATCACTTCACGTGCAACNNTCTCACATTNGTCTCTAACTTCCTCNGGNATGAATATCAAAGCCTGNTCNGANGANAGAGTTAGGCTTNGAATNAGAGGNGAGTGANTCGACNACATCTCTGCCNTCTTCGAGTACAATGCCTTGACTGTAAGGCATGTATCCTTTCTTGCGAATTGATGCAGTGATAATATCTGCATCTGTGAAACCTGCCTCTTCAACAATCGGCAGTAATTTTGGAATTACCACAGAACTCATTTCTGCGGTCAATTCACCAATGCGGATTGACTTGTGGTAATCACGCCTGGAAACTAATCTGCGAGCATAGCCAGAAAGAACTACATCATCATGATCAGCCCAATCCATCAACACTCCGTTGATATCAGCATCTGTAAGTCTGACATACTGCTTTACGGATAATTCCTCATTGCATAGCATGTTTTCTAGGGACTCACTTAGCGACAACTTACCGCCTTGCGCCAGTTCTCTTGCACGAGATAGAACCCTTACCAAATACTCCTGCGTTAACTGGTTGACTTTGTGGAAATACACCTGATTATACAGATGGTATCGAGTTACCAAGTATGCTTCAATTGCTGGCAATCCCCATTGCTTAGCATACAAATGACCGTTATCTCCAACTCTCAAGGCACGAATAACTCTAGCCGAATCAAATCCTCCAATTTGGGCACCAGAGTTCGCCTGGTCTCTAATCATGTAGTCCATTCGGTCTACATCTAATTGGCTGCTGACAATTTCCTTCAGGAACGGTGCAATCGGCTCTCCATCGTGTTCTGACTCACCAGAGTAAAGAGCAAATAGTCTCGCAGTTC